>CAZRFI010000001.1:0-24240 GCA_964598905.1 uncultured Candidatus Sericytochromatia bacterium
AATATGCGCGCTTCGGGTTCAGATGATTTGATTCCCCTCAAGCCACCCCGTCACATGAGCCTGGAAGAGGCCATGTCTTATATCAAAGACGATGAGCTGATCGAAGTCACGCCCAAAAATATCCGCTTCCGCAAAAAGAACCCCAAGCGGTAATTTTCAGTGGCAGGCAACCGTGAACTGACTCTGCGCTTTCTCGCTGAGCCCACCGATGTCAATTTTGGGGGCAAAGTGCACGGTGGAGCCGTGATGAAGTGGATTGATCAGGCGGGGTATGCCTGTGCGGTGGGTTGGACGGGGCAATACTGTGTCACGGTCTATGTCGGTGGGATTCGCTTTTACAAGCCGATCCTGATCGGTCATATGGTCGAGGTCAAAGCCAAGGTCATTTACACGGGGCGCACCAGTTTGCATCTCTCGATGGATGTCTTGGCCAGTGATCCCCGTGATGGGGTGTATCAAAAAAGCACCCACTGCATCATTGTCTTTGTGGCGGTCAATGCCGAAGGTGAGCGGGTCGAAGTGCCCGCTTGGTTGCCCAAGACAACTGAGGATCAAGCTTTGGAGCAATATGCGCTCAAACTCATGAATCTGCGTGAGAGTATTGACGCAGAGATGAGTGCCCACCGCAATTTGGTTTAAGTGCCCAGATGTTGCTATTCCCCGATTTAGACGCACGCCAAGCAGCCATTGCCAGTCTACAGGCAAAAGCTTGGGCCCTGCGTGACCAGGGGGTGCCTGGGGTGGTACTTTGGCGGCAATTGATAGAACAGGCCCTCTTGCCCTATTGGGATTTACACAACACAGTGAAAGCCAGTGATTGTGTCATGCAAGATTTGGCTGTGGTGATTTTGGGGCCCTTTGCACTTAAATACCTGAACTGGTTTGACCAGATCCGCTTGGATCTGGTGCAAGACCCGCTTGTAAACGACTTTTTATGTGATTTTAAAGATCTCAAATTGCCGGATTTTGAAGTGATTACCCAGGCTTGGTGGCAAGCCGGGTATGCTGGCAAAATCGACGATACCACGGATCCGGGGCTCGACAGTCACTTGGCTTCAGATTTTAGAGTTGAACTCAACGATGGCACAGATAACCAAATCTTCCACTGTTTTTTTTACCAGTTTATGGCCTATGTCACCCAAGCCAACATCACCATTCGGGCAGCCAGTGTCTACCACGAACTCTTTGACAAAGGGGGCTCGACGCAAGACCATAGCGCAGCCCTGCTGGCCATTCATACAGGTTCACGCCTGCGTCAATTGCGCGATGGCCCAGATCCAGGGGCTGCGCTGGAGCAATGGCCGGAGGTAATCAGCGCCGTCTATGGCCTGAATTTTGAGGGATTGGCCCCACTGGCCCTCGAACTGCGCCAGGAGACCCACGAAATTTTACAAAACCCCGGTTTTTTCGAAGGCCTGTTGCGCAGTGTCGAAGAAACGCTGATTCGCTTAAAAAACGGCTAACCGTTTCCTTTTTCTAAATAATCTCTGCGCCCAGCTACACTAAGTTGGGCAAAAAGCCAACAAAAACAGATCTTCGCGAAAATTGCGCAATGCACAGAGTTCAATCAGAGACTCAGTCAGGCTTTCCACTTCAATTTAGGATTCTTTTAAGCGGCCTTGCCAACCCAAATAAGCCGTTTGCAGGGCTTCGGGCAGACCCATTTCGTCTTCAATCAAGTAGAGTGGCTTTGTGGCCAAAATGGGGTTATTCTGGGCTGTGGCATACAGTCTGGGGTTGGTGGTGATCAGCGCATCGAGGCCGCCTTTGACCATCCAATCACGTAGAAACAGACTGCTCGATTGCACATAGGCAATCAGGCATTTTTCAGACCTGGCAGCATACCAGCCGCATTCCCAGGCGCAGTCTCGGCCAAAGGCATCCAGCATCACCAATCCAATCTGGGAGTCTTCCATCATTTCAATACATTGCTGGTAGACATGCAGGGGAAACTCGGTGTGATTGAGTTGATCGGGTACTATCAATTGGGGCAAATGCATAAAAAACTGCTCTTTGGGCAAGAGTCCTGCCACATGGGCGTTGTTGGGGCTGTTGCTAATGCTTGCAGACAGGTATATTTTTAAAAACTCCATGGCTCTTCCTTATTTCTGTTTAACGTTCGGCTTTGAGGCGAATTTGCAACCACTCATTGCGCTCACCGAACCATTGCCTGAGGCTGTCCTGCACCTGAGCAGGCCTGAGTACCAGCAATTCTTTGTCCAAATCGAGCAGACTTGATGCACCCAGTCCCAGGGCCTCCCAGCGGGCCAGAACAGGCCAGAGCCGGAGTAAGTCGCTTTTGAGGTGGCGCACGGCAAAGGCTGCATTTTGCAATTGAATTTCAAACTCGGGTACCTGGGTTTCGCTGAGTTGGGTTCGCCAGAGATAGGTCTCAGGGGTATCTGGCAGCAAGATTTGATACAACCAAGCCTTCTCGAACCATTCCATTTGAAATTGACCCAGGCCCGGATGTTTCTGACCCAGGGTCTGTTTGAGCCAGGTCTCAATCAGGATCAAGCTGGCTTTTTCCGAGCTGGGCAGGGGATCTGCAAATATTCTTCCTTCCAGACGCAGGGGCAAAGGGGTGGCGCAGGCCATTTGGATTTCACCTCTGCGCAGCAGCAACGGTTTTTCTGACTGTGGCTCCGTGTGCTCTAAGCTGATTTGGCGACTAAAGAGTTCGGGCAAAAGGCCTTCAGCCAGCTCTTGGGGCAAAGCCCCTGACAGCAGAGGATGGAAACCCGTGGAGCCAAAGAGGTCTTGCCAAGCCTGTTGAATGTCTTCGGGGGCCAAGGCCTGTAAGCTGAAATAGTCCCCAGCGGGCGGGCGGGCATAGGCGTGGTTGCCAAAACCCGATTGAAAAAACCGGGCTTCGGCTTCTTGCTGTAAATCGAGCTGTTGCGACATGGCCTGGGCCAACAATTGGTGTTTGCAGCGATCAAAGACTGCGCGTTCGGGGGGAGCCGGATCCAGCAATTGGCGAAACAAAAGCAAAGCTTGACGGTATTCATGGGCAGGGGCACGCCAATAAAAACCTGAAAAATCCCGATCCACGTGCCAATGCAGGGTATGGGTTGAGAGATAGGCCCCACTTGAATCCTGTTGTTGTAATAAGCGGTCAAAGCGCTGGGCCAAAAGCGAAAAAAGCAGGGCTGTTGCACCCGGCATGCGTTCATGCCGACTGCCTTGATCAAACCAGGCTCCCAAACACATTGCATTGCTCTGATTCAGCGGCAGCAACAGCGCGTAATTGCCCTGGCCGAGATCGACCTTTTGGGCCGTACTTAGGCTTTTGGCTGGCCGGCTTGGGGTGGGGGTCAGCGTGGGACGGTAGCCCAGGGCCGTAAAATGTTCGCGGTAACTGCGGTAACGCTGTTTGCGTGCGGCCGTATGTAAGATTTCGAGTGTAACCAGATTGTCGGCCTGCAGGTATTGCCGCCAAAAAGACTTGAGCGAATCCTGGCTTACGCTTTGCAGGCGGTTTTTAAAGTGGTTACTGCCATGTAAGCTTTCTTCGATTCGCATTACGGGAGAGAGCCCGCGTTCGTTTTGCAGGCCCTGCAACCAGTCACTGTGACAACTGTGAATCGCTTTGCGCAAGCGCCGGGGTGTCAAATAACCTTCACGGGCCTGTAAAAGCCATTCAATAAAGTGAAATTTGGCTTTTTCCAGATCCGCAGCCTGGGCGACATGATAGACCGCATAGAGCAGGCCACCCTGCATCCAAGGGGTCCAGCGACACTCCAGAGAATCGATACCTTCGGGCAATCCTTCGAGCAACAAGACCTGTTCGAGCCAGTGTTGCAAAACCAGCCCGTGCATCCAGCCCTCACTCAGTAGACCGGGCACGCGAAATCCTTGTAAGACCCAGCCTCCAGGCACATTGTGTTCCAGGGTTTCCTGGACGGATTCGGTGGTGTTAAGGGGCATCGCCAATTGGAGCGGCTCTAACAGTTCTGCAGGTTCCAGCAAGGTCTCTAACATTTGCAAGGCTTTGGGCAAAGGTTGAGAATCGTTGAGTTTGAGGTAGATCGTTCCTTGGCCAAAGAGGGTTTGGCTGGCCTGTAATAATTCAGCTGCGCTCAAATGGGCAAAGGTCTCAGCACTGGCCAATGGCGAACGAGAATAAGCCGTGTCGGGATAAGCCAACTTAAAAAAGGCACTTTCGAATTTTTTTTCGGGTTTGGCCTGTTCAAATTGGGCCTCTTGAATCAAGGCCTGTTGTAACTCTGGCCAGGCCACCAAATTGGGTTCTTGCTGATTAAAACTTTGCAGGATCTCATAAAAGCGTTCGCGGTTTTCTGCCATCGCTTGCAGCGAAAAAAAGGTCCAATCTGGGGTGCTTTCAAAGCCAGAAGTCCAACCAGCAGGCAATTGCCTTTGCAATAGCCTGAAAAATGCATGCCAGAGTCCCTCGGTCCCACGGGCATAGCCAACCGGAAAGGCGTAAGTGGCTTCGAGCCCTGAGGAGGCCGGTGTACGGTGGTAGAGCAAGACCACTTGCTCATTGAGAGGAATGCGGTGGCGTTCGCTGTTCATGGCTGTACTCATGCCTTAGCCACCTCAGGAGCCTGGGTCCGCTGGACCAGGCGGCCACGGGTGCTGGCCAAAACCCACCTCAGCAAAGGACGCGGCACGAGTTGGCCCAAAACCGTAGCGATCCGAATCAGATCACCTGGAATAATCACAGCTTGGCCTTTGGCGAAGCCGATTAAGGCCTCGCGGGCACATTGCTCTGATCCAATCACGGCACCAGAAGGCGCTTTGGCCAAGAGGTCTGAATTGCCTGCGACTTGGGCGAATTCACTCACGACAGGGCCTGGGCAAAGTTGCGAGACCACAACCCCTGTGCTTTTGAGTTCAATTCGCAAAGCCTCAGTGAAAGCCGTGACATAATGTTTGCTGGCCGCATAGACACTCATGCCGGGCATAAAAAAGAATCCCAGACCCGAACTCACATTGAGAATTGCGCCGCGTTTGAGGGCTATCATCGGGCCCACAAGTTTGTGGGTTAAATAGGTCAGGGCTTCGATATTCAAGCGCAAGATCTGTTCGGTTTTTTTCCAGCTTGTGTTCTCAAACAGGGCGTAATCGCCTAAGCCTGCGTTGTTGATTAAAATATCCACAGCCCCTGCCTCGCGGCTAATAAAGTACAAGAGGCCATCAATCTCGCTTTGTTCAGCCAAGTCGCAGGCATGGATCAAGACCTTCAGCCCCGGTTGTTTCTGGGCAATTTCGGCCTGTAATTCTGCTAACATCTTTTCACGCCGGGCGGTCAGAATCAGGCACTTAGGACCTTTCTCGGCCAATTGTAAGGCCAGTTCCCGGCCTATGCCTGCTGAGGCCCCGGTTACCAAAATACGTTGATCCTGAAAATTAACTTTCATCTGAGGAACCTCCTGAATATCTATAGGCCTGCTGGGGCCAGAACGTCTTAGGCGGGAAAATGGGCCACCACGGCGGTTATATTGTCTTTGCCACCCCGGCTATTTGCCAAATCGATCAAGGCTTGGCAAGCTGCTTCGGGGAAATTTTTTTGTAAAATTTCAACAAATTCTTCGTCTTCGACGTGGCGGGTCAATCCATCGGTACAGAGCAGGAGTTTGTCTCCTGGTTCCAATGGATAACTGGCCACTTCAGGTTTGACTTTTTTGCTAGCGCCCAAGGCCTGGCTTAAAGCGTTGCGGTATTTGCTGGCAGCAGCCTCAGCTTCGGTCATTTTGCCTGATTTCACCAATAAATGGGCCATCGTATGGTCTTCGGTCAATTGGGCGATCATGTCTTCGCGCACCAAATAGGCGCGGCTGTCCCCAACATGGCCAACGGTCAGGTTCATGCCATGGATCAAAACCACTGTCAGGGTGGTGCCCATTTTTTCTCTTTGATTTTCTGCTTCGGCCTGTTCTTCGGACAAACTCGACAAATTGGCATGGATTTCGGGAATCAAGATATTTAGAAGTTTCTCTGATGAGTCGATTCCATACGCAGAGAGGAACTCTGCCAATTGCCCCGAAAACAATTCAGAAAAAATATCTCTGACCATGCCACTTGCGACTTCTCCACGTTGGTGTCCCCCCATACCATCGGCGGCCAACATCAGGGCATCCAAGGGCAAATCTGGCACCTGTTCGGGAGTGAGAATTAAGAAGGTGTCTTCGTTATTGGTCCGTTTTTTGCCGACATCTGTGGCGCCAGCCATTAAGATCTTGATCACGGGTACCTCACAAATTGATAGGTAAGACTGAGACCTCTTCAATCTCAGCGATTGAAGAGGCATCTTCGAGTATTTCGCTGCGGGAACTCCGCGTCACAAGGGCCAGAGAGACGTCCAAATCCAGCTTTTCCAGCAGGATATCGTCTGCGCTGGGGTTCATTTTGATCACCGTTCCGTGTTTTTCCAAAAGCATCACCAAAAGCGAAATCCGCACCGACTTCATGCGGCAGCGGGGGTGTATTTTGACATGGACTTCGAGGGGGGTATAGGCCTGTTCAATCGCTTCGAGCAAAATATGTTGCTCAATCGCTGAATAGAGTAAGCGGGCCTGGGTCGGGGTCGTGCTCATTTGGCTGGGCCGATTGAGTCGGGTATCGCGCAGGGCCTGGAGACGGGATTTGTGCGATTCCACCAATTGCTGCAAACGCTCGGTGCCTTGGTGTTCGGGATTGGCTTTGATATCCGAAACCGCGCGCCGGGCCTCGGCAATTTTTTTGATGCGCTCATAGACCTCTGGGTAAGATTGCACCACCGATTCAAAGGCCAATTTATTCAATTTGTACAATTGGGCCGTGGACTGTGTGCGCACTGTGGCGCTGCGGGGTTCACTCAGAACCAAAGCCATCTCACCAAAGATCTCACCCTCGTGTAAGCTGGCCACAACCTGAAAGTCTTTTAATACTTCAACCGTTCCCCTGCGGATGATATACATCGTATCGCCGCGTTGCCCTTCGCGCACCAGGATTTTGCCTGCAGGATGCTCTTCAAAACGCAGACAAAGCTTGATCTTGTCAAAGAAGTCTGCAGGTGCGTCTTGGAATACAGAGACCCGTTTGAGCGTGTCGGGAAGATTAAAGGATGAGCGGATCAAGGTCGGGGCTGAAGATTTGACTGAGGCTGATTCTGATGGCATTTCGCTGATGCGTGAAAAATGTTTGAGGCGCAGGTCGGTCAAGAGCGAAAACCACTGCAATTGTTTGTGCAATAACATGACTTCGAAGACCCGATCTTCGTTTTGAATCAATACATTTTGGTTTTCCCGGCGAACCAGGCCAAGGGGGCGATCAATGCGAAAGCGGGGATCCATTTCGGCTTTAAAATAGACACATTCTTCCAAGAGGCTTGAACCTGCGTCGATTTCGATGATGCGGTGATTGCCTCCATCGAGAATCATGGTTCGACCATTCGGGCGTCGCTGAGCAGAAACAGGGAATTTTAACTTTTCACGGGGGTGGGCTTCCCAAACAATTTTTTGCGTAATCGGATTGACCTCAATGATGCGGTGATTGCCCGTATCGCTGATCAAATAGGTGCCTTGGGCGGTTCGCTGAAGATCCGAAGGGCTGTCGAGATAGCCTTCATTTTTACCCGCTTGGCCACGCAGGCCATAGCTCCATTCAATTTCTTGCTGTGCATTCACTTGCAATACCCGGTGATTGCCTTGATCGACAATCAGGTAACTGGGTTGCCCTTCTGCATTGCGACAAAAAAGCGCTTTGCAGGGATGACTCAGGGCATGGTGATCTGTGGCTGCATTGTCGTAGGTCCAGCTCTTGCGGCCAAAGCGATTACAGACAAAGACCCGGTGGCCTTTGCGATCGGTGATTAAGATCTGATGATCGGGCAAAAATTGGGCTGAGACCGGATCCTGACAAAGAGCTTCTTCAAAATTGATCTGCCAGACGATTTCGTGATTGGCGGGCACATGCACAAAGAGTACGCGCCGACGCTTGGGATCTGCCAGCAGTACATAACCCACAGGTAACGCGCCGCGGGGGTCAAGTGATGCCTTTATTTGCTGCTCAGATATATCCGGGCTTAACAATTCAACCCCACAGGAACCACAGGTCCATTTGTCCAGCATGAGGTTATTGCAGCCCGGACAGCGCTGAGGAGGGCGAATGTGCTCTGGAGGCGGCGCATTGAGACGCAACCAGGCTTCAATACTGCTGCGCTGTAATTGGGTTTTAAAGGTCTGGCCTGCGAGATTGTCGATGCGTACCTGGGCCACTTCTTGGCTGCCCAGTACCCGCTGAACTGTGTTGATTTCTTGGCTGAGGCCTTGCCACTCAGGAGAGCTGCTTTGCAATTCTTTTCCCGTGTGCTGTTGCATTAAGCCGACCAGAATATCCTGGATTTCATTCCGGATTTCTTCTGCTGTAAAAGGAGAAGTCATGATTCGTTATTCCTATTCATGTTCCAGTCTGTATGCCAGCTTTTTTTCGTAAACCCATCATACCATCTTGCTCACCCAAACATGAAGAGATGGGGAGGGATTCACGCTGCGGGTATACTGAATCAACGGGACTTCACCCAGAAAGGAATACAGAGATGACAATTGACATAAAAATCCTCGGTCTTGAAGAGGCCGGAACTTTGCAGATTGCAGAGGACCTCTTCGATCACCCTGTCTTGCCCCAAAGCAGTCTGGATTTTTTGGTTGACCCCCGTCATCACTGGATTACCGCCTTTGATTCAGGGTCTCATGGCCCGTCGAGTTGCAATAATAATTGCCCCAAATGGACCGTCTCTAATTCCCTCACCGCAATAGATTGCACAGTGGCCTTTCGAGGAGCCGTTACTTCCAATCGCATTTTCATCGCTTCAAGAATGCAGAGCAGATCACCTTCTGCCACTTGTGCGCCCACTTTAACCGCCAATTCAGCTACGGTTCCGGCCATCTTTGCGCGAATCTTGGCTGGGGTCTGTTCCAATCTTTCGTTTTGCTGAGCTAGGTCTGAACATTTTTCAGCCAGGCAATAGCGCATCCCCTGCCACTCAAATTGTTGCAAGTCGGGGTTGTATAACAAACTGATCGGGAGATTTCCGCTTTCGGCTTGCCAGAGAAATTGAATTCGAAACCAGCCCATGCCCAGGGAAATTTGTTTGAGGGAATTGTGAATCATCGTCATATTTCAGGGGCCTTTTGTCTGCATTATTTTACAAACGCCGGACGCCAATAGGCATTTTCCTTGTTGCTGTTTGGCAAACATTTTGTCTGACCCCCTGTCTGAGCCAAACAGGGGGTGTTTTGGAGTGCTTCAGCAAAAGCTGGCAGGGGCAGTTCTTGCCAAGTCTTCAAGCCATTGGCATAACTTTCAGTGTGGTAGCTTCCATTCTGAAAATTCGGGTCTTGCAAGGCTTTCAGCAAAGCTGGGGTGTTGACATCCACTCCGATTAACTGCAAGTCTTTGAGCGCTTGTATGAGCTTTAGGCGGGCTTCATTCCGGTTTTTTGCTCGGCTGATCACTTTCAGCAAAAGCGGGTCAAAGTTGGGAGAGATCTCACTGCCCAATTGAATGCCAGACTCGATCCTCAGACCTGCACCGTCAGGCCATTGCAGATGCGTTATCTTCCCTGTACAAGGATAACCGGAGTGGGCATTTTCGGCATAAATCCGGGCTTCGATGCTGCAACCATTTATGTTTGTTTGCTTTAACTCTGCAACCGATTCTCCGCGCGCAATTCGAATCTGCCAGGCGACGAGGTCTTCGCCTGTGATTTCTTCGGTCACGGCATGTTCGACCTGAATCCGGGGATTGACCTCCAAGAAGTAAAACTGGCCTGAATGCCAGAGAAACTCCACAGTGCCCACATTGTCCAAGCCAATCGCCTGACCCACTTGCATTGCCAAATGCCAAACCTGCTCTCGCTCTTGATCGCTGAGAAAGCCAGCAGGGGACTCTTCAATGACCTTTTGTCTGCGCCGCTGCATTGAACATTCGCGCTCAAAAAGATGCACCAAATGGCCGTGGCTGTCGCCGAGTAATTGCACTTCGACATGCCGGGCCTGGGGCAGGTATTTTTCCAGAATCAAAGTCGGGTCGGCATAGTGACTCAGGGCGTAGTGTCGGGCCTGTTGAATCAGCGCAAAAAGTTTGTCTGGCCCATTGACCAAGTACATGCCCATGCCCCCACCGCCTCGGGCAGGTTTGAGCAAGAGCGGGTAGCCAATGGGTTCGCGATTGGGACTGCCACTGCTGACAAAATCCAAACAGGCTTTTTCCAGTTCTGCTCCGTTTAAATCGCCGAGGTTCAAGCGCGGGATTAGGGGAATACCCACTTGGCTCAAGAAATCTTGACAGGCAGCTTTGTTGCCTGCCAAGGCCAAGACTTTTTGAGCAGGGGCAATCATTTGCACGCCCATGGCATCACAGTTTGCCCGAAAATCTGCGCTCTCAGACAAAAAACCATACCCAGGATGGATCGCTGCTTGGTTTTTGAGCGCGGCTTCTATCAGGGCTTTGCCATTGAGATATCCCGAAAAGGGAGGCAAATCTGGAATTTCGACACAAAAATCTGCCCCGGAGATCCAAGCATTCTCGGGATCTCCAGGGGGAACGGCAATCAGGCTGGCAATACCCATCTGTCGACAGGTGCGTACAATCCGACGGGCGATGACCCCTCGGTTAGCTACCAATATCTTATCAAAGGACATTATGACGCCATGTCTGCCAATTTTAGACGATTATTAACCCAAAGCCTGGAAAGATTCATCTAGAATTCTGAGTATCTCTTCACAATCGGATCGGGTTATTGTATATGGAGGTGCCAAGCGGATGACATTGCCAAAAAGGCCGCCTTTGCCAATCAGCAGGCCGCGTTTGCGGGTTTCTTCCATCATTTGGGCGGTTTCAGCTGTTGCGTGGGCCTTTGTTTCGCGGTCTTTTACCAGTTCCATCCCGACCAAAAGACCGCGTCCGCGCACGTCTCCAATGAGGCTGTATTTCTCTTGCAGGGCCAAAAGCCCCTCTTTCAAAAACGCCCCCTGGAGCTTGATATTTTCCATTAGGTTCTCTTCAGCCATAATTTCAAGCGTCATCGCCGCTTGCAGGGCCTGATAGGGGTCGCCCCCAAAGGTGTTAAAATGGGTTTTTCCAACCAAAGCGCTTGAGCATTCTTCGCTCATCACGACGGCCCCAACCGGTGCACCATTGCCCAGGCTTTTGGCCATGGTGATCATATCTGGGGTAATGCCGCTTTGGGTGATCGCAAAAAAGCTCTCACCAGTCCGACCAATGCCGGTTTGGACTTCATCGGAGATATACATCCCGCCATATTTTTTGACAATCCGATAGACCTCTGCGTGGTATTCCACAGGGGGTTCGACAAAGCCGCCCACACCCTGAATCGGCTCGACAATAATACCAGCAATCTTGCCGTGGGTCACGGTTTGAATTGTGTTTTCAACGTCTTTGGCACATTCCAAACCACAACTGGTTTTCTCTTTGCCAAAGGGGCAACGGTAGCAGTCTGGCTGCGTGGCATGGGCCACTTCGCCAAACGGCTGGCCTTTAAATTTCCAGGTGGAATGTCCGCAGAGGTTAAGTGTGAGTTGGGTGCCACCGTGATAGCCCAATTTGAGTGCCAACATCGTGCGCTCACCTGTAGCAGCACGGGCAGCCATGACCGCATATTCATTGGCCTCAGAGCCTGAATTGGTGACCATCACATGTTCCAAGCCCTCAGGTGAAACTGCGGCAAGGTCTTCACAGAGTCGGACATGGGGCTCACTCAGGTAGAGCACACTGGGATGTTGAATACCGTCTTCATCGAAACGGGCCTTGAGGGCGGCTTTGACCTTGGGATGGTTGTGCCCTACAGAGATTGAGACGATTCCGCCAATGGCGTCGAGATACTCTTTGCCATCAGCGTCCCAAATGCGGGTGCCCTGGGCTTTGACGGGATGAAAGGGTTTTTCGTAATAATGCAAATTGGAGTGGGCGGCGTGTTTTTTGCGGCGGGCCAATAATTCTTCGCTGTTCATGGTTTACCTCTTTTTTGACGCTGTTTCGAATACATAAAAGACAGCTCCCTTGCGGGAGCCGTCCCATTCAATTTTTAAAGGGGTTCAGGGAGCTACCAGTGGGCCGTAGCTGTCTGGACGGCGATCGCGGTAGAACTGCCAGAGATCACGCACTTCTTTGATCATGTCCAGATCCAAATCTGCGACCACCAATTCATCTTGGTCGCGACTGGCCATGGCAATAAATTGACCGCGTGGGTTGACAAAATACGATTGGCCGTAAAATTCGCCAATATTCCAGGGACCTTCGGTGCCGACACGGTTGATGGCGCCGACAAAATAGCCATTGGCTACGGCATGAGCAGGCTGTTCAATTTTCCAGAGATATTCGCTTAACCCGGCCACGGTGGCTGAAGGGTTAAAGACGATTTCTGCACCATTCAAGCCCAAAGCGCGGGCCCCTTCAGGGAAGTGACGATCGTAGCAGATATACACGCCGACCTTGCCATAGGCTGTGTCAA
Source organism: uncultured Candidatus Sericytochromatia bacterium (assembly GCA_964598905.1). Lineage (GTDB taxonomy): Bacteria > Cyanobacteriota > Sericytochromatia > UBA7694 > UBA7694. The sequence goes on from CAZRFI010000001.1 coordinate 12,482, forward strand.
AGACGGGATAGCCGGTATTGCCGGGTTTAAAAAAGAATTTTTCCCAAAAACCTTTGACTTGGGGAATGTGGTTTTTGCGGTACTTGCCCAGATAGGTGCCATCAGCATCGATCACAGCTGCGGTATTGTAATAGACGCCGGTCATTTCCTCTTCGTAGATAGGAACGACGATTACCATCTTGTGTTTTTTGGCCTGCTCTTGCATCAGGCGGGTGGTGGGGCCATCGGGAATGGCTTCGGCCAGGCCGTACCACTTGGAATCTTGTGAAGGACAGAAATAAGGGCCCGTGAAGACTTCCTGAAAACAGAGGATCTGCACGCCTTTGGCGGCAGCTTCTTCAATATACGGCAGGTGGGCTTCGATCATGCCTTTGCGATGATCTTCACAGGAGGCCTCCGTATCCACTTTGTTTCCTACTTGGATCAAACCACAACGGACATTGCGAGCCATGTATCTACCTCTTCTTTTATTCAGATAAATCCCCATAAATTGTAGCACTATTTTGGGGGGATACAAGCCCGCTCCAGTGCTGTGACCTGTGCCTGGCATTGGGCTTGGGTTGACTCTGAAGATCGATTCATTGAATTGTTTGATCGAAATCAAAGATCGCCTTGACTGCTATCAAAGGCAGCTTGGCCAAAATCTGTTTGAATAGAGATGAATCATACAGTGGAAGGTTGGCTTGCAACTCTGTAGCAGAACCTTCAGACAAGTGGTTCACTGATTATTCCTGTGATTCACGGATCATTGCAGGGGGGAAGGCTCTTTTTCCAAAAGAGCGCTTCCCTTTTTCTTTTGCTTAAACAAGGCGTTGGTTTTCACTTAAGGTTGACTTTGTGACAAAGTTTTAGGAAAATTGGATTGACTTTGTGACAATATTAATCAGAAAATGGGCTGACTTTGTGGCAAAAAAAAAGCTCTTTGAGCGGCGGGCTTTGGCAGATTTGCGGAATTGGGCGGAAAAAGAGGGGCGCAAGCCTTTGGTTTTGCGTGGTGCCCGACAGGTGGGTAAAACTTCGTTGGTGCAACTCTTTGCCGGTGAATTTGAGACTTATTTGGAGTTAAATCTGGAGCGAAAACAAGATGCCCAGTTGTTTGAGCACACTCTCTCCATTCAGGAGCTCTATCAAGCCATTTTGCTGACCAAGCAAAAAACACCCAAAGGCCGGGTGCTGCTTTTTATTGATGAAATCCAGGCTTCTCCACTTGCCGTAGAGCAATTGCGTTTTTTTTATGAAAACCTGCCCGAAGTCCATGTGATTGCGGCAGGATCGCTGCTTGAAGTTGTCTTGGATCAAAAAGAAATTGCTTTTCCTGTCGGACGTGTAGAAATGCTTTGGCTAAAGCCCCTCTGTTTTGAAGAATATTTGGCAGCCTTAGGCCAAGAGCAAGTGCTGCAGGCTTATCACACCCTGCCTTGCCCTGATTATGCCTTGCCAACGTTGTTCCAACACTTTCATCAATACACACTCATCGGAGGTATGCCTGAGATTGTGGCTGCTTACCAAGTAAATGGTCAAATTACGGCTCTCAATGGTCATTACCAATCACTATTAACTGCCTATCTCGATGATATCCCCAAATATGCTCGCAATGCCACTTCCCGACATATCTTGCGTCATTGTGCTGAAACAGCGCCTTATGAAGCGGGTTCCCGCATCAACTTTGCCGGTTTTGGCAGATCGGATTATGGTTCGCGAGAAGTGGGAGAAGCTTTGAGAACGCTAGAGCGAGCCCAATTGCTTTACCTGCTCTATCCGAGCACAGATATTGAGATTCCGATCAGGCCTGATTTTAAAAAATCTCCCAGACTGCAATTTTTGGATACTGGTTTGCTCAATTATTTTGTTGGGCTTCAAAACCATTATTTTGGCCAAGAAGACCTCCACGGATTTTACCGCGGGCTGATTGCTGAACATATTGTCGGTCAGGAATTGCTGGCCCAGGCTGTCAATCCGCTGCAAAAGCTGTGTTTTTGGGTCCGTGAAAAGAAACAGTCCAATGCCGAAGTTGATTTTGTTTTACAACACGGTGAGTTCATCATCCCGATTGAAGTCAAAGCAGGTACATCGGGAACGCTGCGTTCATTGCACCAATTTATCGACGCTTCTCCCAATGCCAAGGCTGTGCGTTTGTATCATGGATCGTACCAAATGCAGGAGAGTGTGACTCCTTCTGGCAACGCCTACACCCTTTACAATCTTCCCTATTTTTTGGCTGGAAAAATCAGAGCTTATTTGGATTTTTGGCCGGTATGAGTTTGTCATTTTTTGCGTTGCCAATAGACAGCCAGGCCCGTGCACAGAAGTGAGAGTGCCAGTGAGAGGCCAAATAATTGCCAAAATGTGGGCTCTTTTGTGTTTTTCATGGGTAGCAAGCTCCTTGATTGACTCTGCAGAGATAGTTTTAGAAGGCTCTTTGCTCATGGTACATTGTCAAAAATACCTTTTACCAGGAGACCCCAATGCAGCCGCTGAAATCCGATGACAAATTTATCCTCTTTCCCGAAATCGAAGCCAACCTAACGGAATATTTGTCCGTCTCGGAGCGACACAGCCTGTATTATGAGGTTTGCGGTAACCCTGAGGGTGTTCCTGTGGTCTTTTTACATGGTGGGCCTGGCGGCGGCGTACAGCCCAAATACCGGCGATTCTTTGATCCTGAATTTTATAAAATCATTCTCTTTGATCAACGCGGTGCGGGCAAAAGTAAACCCCATGCCGATTTAGAACAAAACACCACCTGGGATCTGGTCTCAGATCTCGAAAAACTCCGAGAGCATTTGGGCCTTGAAAAATGGCTGGTCTTTGGCGGCAGTTGGGGCAGCACCTTGGCCCTGTCTTATGCGATCAGCCATCCCGAGCGGGTGCTGGGCCTGATTCTGCGTGGTATTTTTCTCTGCCGCCCAATTGAAATACAATGGCTCTATCAAGAGGGGGCCTCATGGCTCTATCCCGATGCCTGGGAAAAATACACTGCGGTTATTCCCCCGGCTGAACGGGGAGATATGGTCAAGGCCTATTATGCCCGTTTGACCAGTCCTGATGCTGCCGTGCGTCTCGAAGCTGCGCGGGCTTGGAGCACCTGGGAAGCTGCAACCTCTAAATTGATTCCCGATCTTGACCTGGTAGAGGCCTTTGATGAAGCCGAATTTGCCCTGGCCTTCGCAAGGATTGAATGCCATTATTTTAGCCACGATTCGTTTTTTTCCACACAAAATTACCTGCTTGAAAACGCTGAAAAAATCCGCCAAATTCCGGGTTATATCGTACATGGGCGCTATGATGTGGTCTGCCCTGTGCGCTCGGCTTGGGATCTGCACAGGGTCTGGCCCGAAGCCCAATTGGAAATTGTGCCTGATGCTGGTCATTCTGCCATGGAGCCAGGTATCTTGCACCACCTGATTGCTTTTGGCGAAGACTTTAAACACACATATGCCCAGGCCTGATGCTAAGCAAGGCCGATCAGGACGTATTCAATTTAAAGCAGTTCAGTCTCTCTCAGTTCCAGGCCCCGATTAAAGTGGGCACAGATGCCCTGCTCTTGGGGGCCTGGAGCGCAGCCTTGAAAATACCCAATCAAGTCACTCAGGTACTTGATATTGGCACTGGCACAGGAATATTGGCCCTGATGATGGCCCAGCGCTTTCAAGCTGCAGACATTCACGCTTTGGAAATCGATCCCACGGCCCAGGCGCTTGCACAGTTAAATTTTCAGGCGTCGCAATGGAGCCAACGTTTGCATTTGCATTTTCTATCATTACAGGTCTTTGCCAGCAAAAATCTCCTTGAAGATGAAACACAGGGGATTGATCTGATCCTTTCCAACCCACCCTATTTTCCGCTTCATAGCCATTCACCGCAGCCCTCTCGGGCCCGAGGTCGTAGCCAGATTGACTTACATTGGTCAGATATTTTGGCCTTTGCCTGTCAGAGACTGCGTTTAGATGGCCAATTGGCTTTGATTCTGCCTGTTCAAGATTGGCCACAACTTTTGCCAGAGGCCCTACGCCTAGGGCTATTCCCCGTTCGGCTCTGTTGGGTTGCTGGTCATAAAGGGGTGCCAGCCAAACGCCTGCTCAGTGCCTGGAGCCGTCAGCCATTCAGTTCAATATCTGAATGGTTGATCGTCAGGCAGGGGGCCTCTCCGCGTTCTGAATACAGTCCAGACTATCTTCATCTGTTAAAAGAATATTTCCCTGGGATTTCATACCGAGAGCAGCAATCATGATTGCCAAGAAATCCACTTTGCGCATTTTGTTTTTGAGCAATGGCAGTGGTGAAGACAAAATTGCATCGGTCTTGGCTTTATCTTGGCGCCAAACCCGTCCCCAGGATATTTTGTCTGGTTTGGCGCTGGTGGGCAAAGGTGATTTTTATTCGGAAGTCGGAATTTCAGTATTGCCCAGACATTTTTCGCCCCCATCAGCGGGGTTTGCCTATTTACATCCCCTGAAACTGGCCAAAGATTTTCGCGCGGGTTTGGGGGAGCATTTGTTTCAGACCTGGCAATTACTCAAAACCACCCCTGCTGATATTGTGATTGCTGTCGGGGATATTGTTGCCGTGGCCGCTGCCTGGCGCAGTGCTAGGCCTTTTGCCTTTGTGGGTTGTGCTTTAAGTGATTATTATACCGCTGGTCGCCGCCACACGTATGATCCATTGCAGCGCTTTGCTCTGAAATACGCACGATTGGGCATTTACCCCCGCGATCAACTGACAGCTCAAGCGCTACAATGCAGAGGGCTGCCTGCACTGTGTCTGGGGAATCCAATGTTGGATGCCCTCGACTGTGATCCATGCTGGCAATATATCCCTGAAATGGGCCGCTTGGCTGTGGGCCTGGCTCCAGGGAGTCATGGCGATGCTCTGGCGAATTTTTGTCTAATTTTGAAACAATTATCTGCAAGTCTCTTTTTGCCTGTAGATTATCTCTGTGCTTTGGCACCGGGTCTCTCTGTGCGCGCCTTTGAGCACGTATTGCAGGCCGAAGGCTGGCAAAAAGGGGAAGCAAAAGATTCCATCAGCGGCGAATTCTGGAGCAAAGATTCTGCCCAATTGGGCCTTTTTCAAGGGGCTTGGGGTTCAATTCTGGAGAGTATTCAGATACTGATCGGTTTGGCCGGAACGGCCAATGAACAGGCTGCGGGTCTGGGTATTCCTGTACTCTCATTCAGTGGCGAAGGTCTGCAATATACCTCGCGTTTTGCAGAGGCCCAAACCCGACTATTGGGGCCAGCACTGCACTGGTTGGATCCATGCCATCCTGAAATAGTGGCCTTTTCGCTCAATCGCTTGCTGATGGATCCCCTGTATTCTGAAAACGCCAAACGACAAGCCCAAATTGTCAGCCAAGAGCGCTTTGGCCCCATGGGTGCCGCTGGGCGAATTGTGGCTGAAATACAGAATCGGCTGTGAATTCCTATCTTCCCTCTAAAGGGTCCATCACTGCCAAGACCGAACTCGCGTTGGGAATCACGCGCTCAATAGCAGCCTTGATTTGGGGCAGTAGAGCCGGTTTAAAAGCGGCATTGTCCAAGGATTCAGGCAATTGACTGAGAAAATTGCCCATGCCGGGCAGGTGTTCGATTTCTACTTCTTGGGTGCTAATTTTGGCCATTGAGCGGGTCAGTTCGATGGCCTCTGAAAGCCCACCAATTTGGTCTACCAAGCGAATGTCCAAGGCCTGTTTTCCGGTATAGACCCGGCCTTGGGCTACCTGTTCAACGGTGGCAAAATCCAGTTTGCGGTTTTCGGACACCCGTTCTAAAAATATCCGGTAAAATTCGCGTAAATTGTTTTGCACAATTTGCCGTTCGGCCTCGGTATACCCACGGTGTTCGCCAGTGGAGTCGGCTTTTTCACTGGATTTGATCACTGTGTGTTTGACCCCCAAAAGATCAAACAGGCCTTTAAAATTGGTTTTCCCGGCATAAATGCCAATACTGCCAGTCATGGTGCTGGCATTGGCCAGGATTTTATCCCCAGCCAGGGCGATCCAATACCCTCCTGAAGCCGCGACATCAGCCATGGAAACCACCACAGGGTTTTTGGTGTGCATTTTGTATTGTTGCAGGGCCCTGTAAATTTCATCTGATGCCAAAGCAGAACCACCGGGGCTATTGACTCTGAGCACCAAACCCTTGACCTGTGGATCTGCTCTGAGTGCTAATATCTGCTCTACGATACTGGAGGAGCCCGCAAATTCTTCCCCAAAGAGCAGACCTCTGCCACTGCGACCTTCAACAATACTGCCCGAAACATAGATCACAGCAATTTTGTCTTTGGGCTCCCAGGAACGCTCATGAAAGCGCGTGCGGCTAATGTCTTCAAACGAGGCATTGGGTTGATGGATTAAATCCGCAGCCAATTGCGGAATTTCATCGATATATGCCACAGCATCAATCAGACCGGCTTCTTTGGCCTCGCTGGCGGTGAACAAGGTCTTTTGAAAAATTTTATCGATCACGACATCGCTGAGATGCCTGGCGTTTTTGAGATTGCTGAGATAGCGATCAAAATCGTCTTTTTGAATTGCGCCATATTGTTCCAAAGTGGCGGGTGAAGATTCACTTTTGGTATACGATTCCAAGCCGGTTTTATAATTGCCGACTTTGATAAACTCGACCTCTACGCCTACCTGGTCGAGCAGATCTTTGTAATGGGGCAGAACATAAGCAAAGCCCTTTAAATGAAGGCTGCCCATGGGATGTAACACAATTTTATCTGCCAAGGAGGCAAAATAATACTCGGACATTCCTCCATCTTTGAGATAGACAATAATTTGTTTGCCTGCAGATCTAACGCGTTTTAGGGCTGTGTGAATTTCTTCAATTGTGCCCAATCCGGCCCTCAGCGAGCTGACATCGAGTATGACGCCTTTGTAGCGGGGCATGGTCTCAACTTGGTGCAATTGTTTTAAGAGATTCCAATAGGAAACGGGCTGATTGCGGCTCAAAAGCGGCTGATTGGGTTCGCCAGAATCGAGCAACAGGCCTTGATTTAGGTCGATATAGGCAAAGTGATTGCCAATTTGTTGTATGGCATTGCTAAAGGTGCTGCTTGTGAGTTTGAGATGGGCTCCATCCTGATTGGGAGTGCCGTTGATGCTGTGATAATATCCGAGGTTAATATGGTTAAATTGCAGGCCGAGTCCCAGCAAGAATTGGCCCTTAAGATCCACTGAACCACGCAGCAAAAGGCCATCGACAGGTTCACTTTCAAAACCAAAAAGACCTGAGATATCTGTAACATTATCCCCTTCGTCCCATTGGGCGTCAGCTGTGAGGGTGATTTTTTCACCAAAGGGGCGAATGCCCAATCCAGCAACATAACTGCGGCGGATTTGACGTGTTTGTAAAAGGGGCGCGTTTAAATTGCGGGCAGTAAATCCCATCGATAAAAAGCGCACGGGCCGAAACTGCAGGCCGAAATCAAAAGAGTGCACATTTGTATCCGCATTGGCCAGGTCTTGGGTGAGATGGTAGGCGAGCCCCAAAGAGAGATAGTCTTGGACAGGGTAAGACCAACCGACAGAGAATCGCCGCAATTCACCTAAAAAACTGGCTTGGAATTGCTGATAACCAATTGAGAGGTTGGGAATGCCTGCATAGGCACTGAATTGGCCTGAATTATTGGGATTGAGTGATTTGCTAAAATAAACTTCAAACAGGTCTTTGGCTCCAACGCCGCCGGGATTGACACCCAATGCACTGGAATCATCAACCAGAGCCACAGCCGGTAGGGGCACAGATTGAGGCCAAAAAACACGGGTATTGTCATCGGCCCAAGCAGGAAACGTGCTGGTACTCAAAAACAAGCTGAGGGCCAGCAAATGCAACTTTTTCATGATTTAACCGTGAATGGCAGCAGCGATAATGATCGCAATGGCAATAAAGAAGCCCGCGACGACAGTACCCAAAGCCTGGTTGTTTTTTTCGAGTTCTTTTGTGAACTCCAAAGCGTTGACGACATCAAAGACTTTGTAAGCCACCATCAAAAAAATCATCCCCAAGATAGAGTAGATCAAAGAGACCAAGAGAACACCGGGGGTTAATGCGCGCATTTCTTCCATGATATATTATAGACTCCTCAAAATTGAATTATTTGCCACCACGAAATCCGCCACCTTGATAGGCTCCGGAACTAAAGCCACGTCCGCGATAGCCATCATCATCAAAGTGTAAAAAATAAAATGAAGGGCCCCGGCTGTGATAATAAGAGCCCGAACGTTGAGAGCCAGAGGGGGCATTATTGAGCAAAGCAAAAAGGGCAAAGGGAATAATTGCCACAGCCAGGAAAATAAAGAAGTAGACCAGTCTAGGCATGGGTTGCTCCCGCTGAGAGAATCTCAATTTCATAAGGCTCTATGTAACGCCCTATACTGACTTCAATTTCACCGCCCCATTTTTCGACGCCCAGGGTCCATTCATCGCTGCTTTCATAAAAATCCCAGTATTCGACCTGGGCATATTTAGGCGTGCTGTCTTCACTTTCAATCAAAACTTTGGCAAAACCGTGTTCATCAAGTTTAAATGATTTCCCTTGGCAATTGAGGCGATTGGGAATGGGTAAGTCTAAATCCAAGTCAATGGTTTCATTGACGACAATTTCAAGTTCATCGTCATCTTCGGCGTCGATCCAGAGCTTTCGTCCTGAAACCGTATCCACCAATTGATAAGAATACCATTCAAAACCATGAGACTCATAGACATGGCGGTTACGTACAATAAAATCGGTGGTGTCGTAAGTGACCACTCCGCCTACCTTCAGATCCAAGATCGAGGCTTGGCGACTCAGGGCTTTGCCGCCAGTGGGTAACAAAGCCACCTCTTGACGGTAGATGTCTTTGCGTTGGGGTTTACCAAATAAAAATTCGAGGAATCCCATATCTATGCCTTTGTGAATTGATGCTATTTAGGCTGTCCTATTTTAACACGGAATCTGAATCCAAATTTGGCCATCGCGCTCTTCTATCGGATAAGTGGTCAGGAATGCAGAATTGAGCATACATTGGCCCGAATTTAAATTAAAACTCCATTGGTGATACGGACAGGTAATATTTAAGGCCTCTGCGTCAATCATTCCAGTATCCAATGGAAAGCCCTGATGGGGACATTGATTGTTGATTGCAAAAAATTGATTGGCCACTGATAGCAATAAACACTGTTTTTGTTGATAGCGAAAGAGATAGCGTTTTTCGCGTTTAAGTTTGGCTGCCGAACAGACAGAGATCCAAGGATTGAGATTCATAAATTTAATCTTAAAAAGTTGCTGGGTGGGGACTTTGAGAAAAGAATTGGGTTTGTTATGCTGAAGATGTGATACTTACCCTTTCCGATGCCCCTCTATATTACCTATTGTATATAGTAGCGTACGTTGATCGATCGAAATAGTAAAGGATCCCCCTGGCATGAATCAACCCCCTCATTCACAAGACACGACTCAAACAGAAAACACCCCCACACAGATGCTGGCCCATTACCATCAAAGAGCCAATGAATTTTATCAGGCTGGAAATTACCAGCAGGCCTTAAAAGAATTGAAGCAGGCATTAAGATATGCCAGTAATGAAAATGACCTGGAAGTGATCGAGGTCAATATCAAAACCATTTCGCAAATGCTTCAGGAAGAAGAAAAATCACAAATGGAAAATTATTCTGAAAATCCTTCAGAAGGTCAAGAAAATGGAGAAAATCCACCTGAAGGTTTTGTTTATCAAAATAAACTTTTGTTGTTGGCTATTTTAGTTGGCGTAATTTGTTTTACGCCAATAATCATGAAATTAATCGAACGCTTCACTCATCCACCCGCCCAACAAGAGGTGGTTCAAACCCCCGCCAAACCTCCCTCCGAAACTGTTACAAATACAGCAACAGCACCTGTCGTTGCTGTTGCTCCTGCCGCGTCACTTGAAGCCACAGTTTTGAAAAGCAGCGTTAATTTGCGCGAGCAAGCCAGCACCCAATCGAGTTCTTTGGCTCGTTTGTCTTTAAACGAAAAAGTCAAAGTACTCGAAGACAAATCCCAAACCGCGGGTGGTTATACCTGGTCCAAAATTCAGACCACATCGGGCCAGGTGGGTTGGGTCTCTGCAGCCTTTTTACAAATGAGCAATTCAAATGAAGCTGCTCCCGTAGAAACCACAGTTGTTGATCCCGCTGCAGCAGTTACAACTGAAAATACGACCGCCGTTGTTGATCCTGCTTTGCAAACCCCTGCGAGCACCACCCCTGCCGTAGCCGGAAATTTGAAAAAGGTCAGTTCTGCTGGTGTCAGTTTGCGTTCGGGACCTTCGGTTACCCAGTCTCTGATTACGACCTTGCCAGCCAACACAGAGGTTGAAGTTTTGCAAGGAGCGACGGTTACTGCTGATGGTTTAACTTGGTCTCAAATAAAAACAAGCCAAGGAACCATTGGTTGGATGGCCTCTAAATATATTGCTCCTTAAAGTCATTTAATTAAAACCCCCTTCGGAAAAAAGTACCGAAGGGGGTTTTTTCTTGCTTAAAATCTGAATCTTTAAAAACCGCTTTCACACACTTTGGATGAAAGCGGTTTTTTTGATTTGAAAAAATGAGAGCTGTTAATTTTATAACTGAGGGTTGTCAAAATTAGGTTATAAATGAATTTTAGAGTACCTAAAATTCGTTGTTTGTATTAACAAGTCAAATTTAAGCTAAATAAAAAATGAGATAAGATTATTCATGTTTTAAAAAAATACGTATGAATAAAGCTATCGAGTTATTATAAATAAAATTATTTAGAGGGCTAAAAAATAATTGCATCGATGCAATTATTTTTATTTGGTCATCCAATATTGTTGATTTGACATTTTTTAATAAAAGAGAGTATATTTAAAAATAAATTGATTTCAATTGAGATAATTCATTGAATATAGTTTAATATTGTGACTTTTTGATACAAATAGGTTTTGGATTGTTTTTTGTAGACAAATTTTGTTTTCGTGTGTAAATATATTAGTTTTAATTTTAATCCGTCAAATCAGCTAGTCAAGTTATTGCATGTAAAAAAATGATTAGAGCAAATATTGTAAAGAAATATTTCCAAGTTATTGAATTTAAGTGCCAAAAACACCCTAAAAAAGGGGTTCTACATATACAATAATGTTTATTATTGTAGGTAAAATGGTTTTGAGGGGGGTGAATGCCCTTTATTCTGAAAAAGAGGGGATAATGAGAATTGAATTTGTTCTTTCTCTGTTAAAACAAAAAAAGCGGGACTTTGTCTGTGAAAATAAAATCATGGCTGTTAATAATTAGTATTGGCGGATATCTATCTGCATTTCCCTGTTTCGCCCAGACAAAAACAGAGACATTGAATTTGCCTGAGGCTGAACGTGTCGCTATTTATAAATTGCGTAAATCAAATCCCTCTGATATAGCAACTTTAAATCTTCTGCCTTTTGCAATCGGCTCTTGGGCTCAAGGAGATTATTTAACTGCCATTGGAGTCAGTTTCTGTGATTTAATCTCTATTGTGTTTTGGGGAATGGCAATTGAAATTATGCTTCGACCCAAAAATTCTTTTGCCTTAAGTGATCAATCCTTGGCCGGCCCGCTTTTACTTTATTATGGTTCTTTTCCATTTCTGGTTGGCCGAACCATTGGTTTTATTGTTCCCTGGTTTTATAGTGAAACCTTTAATGAAAATCTCAAAAAAGAGTTAAATTTAAATCATGCTGATTTTGAGCAAAAACAAAGTCTTTTGGGATTGCCACTGTTTTCTTATTCCGCTTC
>CAZRFI010000001.1:24340-71462 GCA_964598905.1 uncultured Candidatus Sericytochromatia bacterium
TTTTTCTGTTCCAAAATCACGGGTGGGCTCTCAGCCAACGAAAATTCCTGAGCAAAAGCAGGTTGAAAGGGAACCGCTATGATTGTGAAGGTAAGATATAGCTTAAAAAAGCAACCTGTCACTTTCACTGTTTTCCATATCACCTTTCGCTCAAATAGTTAAGCAAATAAAAAAGCCGACTCCGCTTGAAACGCGCTCACTGAGCGCGTTTCCCAGAGCCCTTCGAAGGGAGCCGAAGTGAACTACCCCAACGCTTCTTTAACAATCCGCGAAGCGAGTTTACCGTCGTACAATCCCGTATACTGGGTTTGTAATCCAGTCATCACCATTTTCATATTGGCTGCGCCTTCAGCAATCAACTTTTTCACAGCTGCTTGGATTTCTGTTTCAGACATTTGCTGTGGCAGATAAGCTTCCAAAAAAGTGATTTCATTTTGGGCGGATTCTGAATCGGGGCTGTGTTTCAGGTTTTCGCGCAGGTTTTCCAGATTCTTTTTGATCAGGCCCAATACTTTGGCGTCACTAAAATCTTTTTCTCCCCGTTGCAGCTCACCGATTAAGGTGGACAACCAAAGCGCTTTGTCAGATTCTTTGTTCTTGCGGGCCGTAAGCTGATCTTTTTTAATTTGTTCAAATAACATGGGTTTACCTTAATTTCTAAACGTCTTTTACTATTCTAACGCAGCCACTCAAAAATTCCCACAATCAAGCCAATCACCCCGCCCCAGGCGCCATACCAAACCAGCAAGCGAAAAATGGGCTGGGCAAATTCAAACAGCGATTCAATCCGTTCGGGTTCCATCACTTCTATTTCGCGGCGCACAATCGATTCAAAATCAATCGGTTCTAATAACTCACGATTATTGACCCGCAAAGAGTCGATCAGGCTGTTAACCAAAATTTCTTCTACCACTTCCTGGGTTTCATCGCCCACAGTTTCATTGAGCACTTCAATAAATTCCAAAATTAAAGGTTCAAATTGCGTTTGAATTTGTGATTGAAATTGAGCCTGACGCGATCCAGGTGTATCGCTACAGGTCAATTTGGTTAATACCCTTTCGATGTCACGTTTAAAAAATTCGGGCTTTAAGAGTAAGGTTAAATCTTGGCTCAATAGCCTTTGGCTCAAACTTTGAATCCCATGATTGAGGCTGGTACTGTCTTTAAATTGAAAATAGAGTTTTTCAGCACCTGAATTTAATAAACTATCTGGAATATCTAAAAAGATCGGCAAAGCCTGGTCTGTGAGTGAACTGCCCAAATTTTCAAAAAAGAGCTCAAATTCAGGCATTAAGTTTGTTTGATGCCGCTGCCATTGTGTTTCTAAAAGGACCTGTAAAATTTGTGCTTGGTCTTGTATTCGTTCATAAACCGCTTCTTCTGATTGCAAACTGAGAATATATCCCACATCCTGGAGATTTAAATAATGCAAAGTATTGCCAACAATGGCCTCACTTAATTCTTTGATTAAGACAATTAAGGCAGGATGCTCAAGACTATAATGACGTAAAAGAGCAAATATCCTCTCTAAATTGAGCATATCTTTGGTTAAACCCAATTCTGCCAATGGAATCAAGGCCACCCGTTCTTTGATTAAAGTCTCAAACAAATTTTGCAATTGCTCTCGTTTTTCAACCAAATAGACAGGTAGTTCTTCGTCAATTAAAACAGCCACAACTTTGCGAATATCTTCTCGGATACCCCCAAATGTCAAAAGCATAAATTCCATCACACCTTTGGTTTCAATATCTGAAAGGATCAAGCGGGTAATTTCATTGCGTTTGCTCTTGGCCAATTCCAAAAGATAATCAGAAAATGAGTCAAAGATAAAGTCTGATTCCTGCAAAATACTTCTTAATAAACGGCCTTCAAAGACAGTCCCCAAAGTACTATCTGCAGGAATTTCTAATTTTGCAAAAGAATTTTTTAATAATTGAATCAAGTGGCCTTGAACTTCTGGTTTTTCCAATTGAGTGGCAAAGAGTTCGAACAAAAAATCCACCCCTTCAGAAATTGAGAGTGTGGATAAAAAACGGTTTAAGGGCTGTTTTGCCAAAGCAGGATTGGTGATCGCCTGTAATGTAGATCTGCGCAATTCGGGCAAATATTCAGGTGCCAGGAAATTTTGTAAAAGCCCAGGTAAAATGGCCGATAAATACGTTGAGCTTGGGAAATCAGGGGCTTTAACCTGTTTGGCAATCAATCGTCCTTTTTCAACCAAAAGCGGTATCCAGGTTGGGTGATTTTCCTGACTAAGTTGTTGAACTTCATTTAAAATGGGGCTGAAATCCAAAGAGAGATCTTTTAACTGATGCATTTCAGCCATAAAATAATCTGCGATGTCTGAACGGTGGCGATGGAGTTCTGCAAAGCCCAATTTTAATAAAAGGGGAGTTAAATGCGGGTATTGTTCGCGGGTGTATTGTTGCAATGTTTGATGAATCACGGCATAATCATCGAGGGCCACGACCTGGCGAATCGCTTTTTTCCAGGCAGGATGGTATTTTTCCAATATTTTGACCATATTGTCTTTGGATAAGAGCTTTTTATCGACAAAATTGACCATGCTATCGGCCAGTGCAGATTTGTTTTTGGGAAATATTCCAGGTGTAAATGGCCAGTTCCAATTGGTTCCCGGTATTTTATGGGCTTTATAAGGTTTAAATAGCATTTTAATTGCCATCCAATTGGTTCCCACTTCAGTGACAGCATAAGAGAGGGAGTAAGAGAGCAGGGCCCAATTGCCTTTGACAAATTGTCCATAACCAGGAATAAAGGACATATACCACATCCCAACACCGACAGCAGCCCCCAGAAAGGCCCCCAAAAGTTTGATCGGTTGCAATTCCCCGCCCATAAAGCTGTCCATTTCAGCTTTGAGTTCATCGTCTGAAAATCGAGAGAAACTCTCTTTAATCGCAATATAAATTTTACCATCGAGCATTTGGTTGTCACGGATCAAACCAACCATTAACTCCACCAAAGTGTGTGTCAATTGCTCCATAAATACGCTATCTTGGCTGAGTTCAGTGTAAATATTTATACTTGAAGTGTAAATTTGACGTATATTTTCTTGTTTTAAAGAGAGCAAAACCTGATCTACAGCTTGTAAGTAAAACTCACCCAAGGTATGTGATAAGGCCTTTTTTAACCCAGGACTCAATAATTGTCCCAATGACTTGCCTTGAAATAAATCCCATTGCTCTAAACGCAGATTTTCACTTAAAATATCCGAAAAACCATCTGATATTTTGATTTTATTGATGTATTCTAGCAATAGAATCGGTTTATCTGGCAAAAACAAAGACAAAGGCAATTCTTTTAATAGGGGCCAAAAAGGTTTAACCAATTCTTTAAACAACGTACCTCCCCCATTTTGCCCCAAAACACGGGTTTTACAAAAGTCCAAAACACCTTGAAAGCCCAATTCTGCCAAGCGTTCCAATTTGAGTTGATTGAGTATAGGCAATTGGCTCAATGGTTGTTCTAAAAGTGCCTGAAGACTGCTTATTTTAAGGCGAGGTAGATATTTTTGCAGCATCTCCAAGCAGAGCTGGACCAAGGCTTTTTCGTTGAGAACGTATTTTTCCAAATAGCTGGCAAGCACATTGACATGGGTGTGATTGAGAAAGCGCGAGACCATTGCGGCGATATCACCCGGTCCCTGTTCTTTTAAGAGTGTTTTGATTTCCTGTAGGGTATTTTCGACAACTTGGTAACGGGCTGTGAGCTGTTGACCAAAAATATTGCCTATCATCTGTTTGACCAAATTTTCAGACTGCAAATGGGCCCCAATTGCAGATTGGATCATGGCTTCCAGTTCTACTTTGTTTTCGGTCAGCCAGTCTTCTAAGACCTCGACAATTTCAGGCAAATAACGCTCAATTAAGGTCACAGCTTGATCTTCAAGGCGATCTGTCAAAAAGTCGGAGAGAGGAACATCCATTTGTTTCAGCAAATGAATAATTTGCATCATAATTTTTAAAAGCAAATATTGCCCTTTGACTGAATCCAAAAATGTCAAAACAGTTTGAATCAAGCGTTCTAAACCATGATTAAAATCTGTTCCTGCCAATAATTGAGCCAAAGACAGGGATTGAAATGAGGCGTTGAGGGCCAGCCAGTCTGCACTTTCAAAAAATAGCTGGTAAATGTGCTGCAAATGATCTGCCAAATTTTGCCGCTGTTGTTCAGGGTAGAGCGCCTCAAGGTCTGCGGGCAAAAGTGATCTTAAAAGATGGGAAAAGAGGTCATCACTGAGAATATCTCCCAGCTTGATTGCGTGTGTCTCTTGACGAAAATGGTGATAGATATCTTCGAATAAACCAGTCTCAATTAAGTCTGTTTGAGCTAAAATTTGATGAATAAAGTAAGACCATTGCTCAGGGGTTTGTAAATCCTCGATTTGGAGCTGTTCTAACAGTAAATCAATGCAAACAGGTAAAATTTCTTCCCGTTTTTCCAGCAAAAAATTACGCAAATTCTGGCTCGTCTCAGCAAATCCCTGCAGATCTTGAATCTGAGTGAGTTCCTTCAGATTGTTTTGCAAACTCTCATGTAAGATGTGCTGAATCAGGTGTTTAAACGAGTCTTTAAAGGCCTCTTTTTGAAACTCTTCAAGCAGTGTGGCAGGTTTGATCAGTCGTTCTTCGACCAACCAACTCATGGCTTTTTCGAGATTTTCACGGTCTTTGATAATCTCGGCTCCGCCGATGAGTGGGTATTTTTTAAACAGCATATTGATCGCCAGCGATTTGGTCACATAACCGACCAGACTGCCCGCGAGTAAATTGACCAAGAGAAGATTAAAATCCAAAGGACGTGCTCACCTGTATAATTAAATATCCTTTTGAAACGCTGGGAGGGCCCGCATGACAACCACTGAGATTAATTTTATTCGTTTTTTTAACACCCTGAGTCTGAACGACGTCCCAGTTGTGGGAGGCAAAAATGCCTCTTTGGGAGAGATGATACGTCTTCTGAGCCGCAAAAATATTCAGGTGCCCAATGGTTTTGCCACCACCGTTGATGCCTATCGGCATTTTCTGGAGTATAACCACTTGTCTGAAAAAATTCAACTCTTAATTGGCGAGTTCAAAGCGGGTAGCCGCTCTTTGGAAAGCACGGGAAAATCGATCCGCAACCTCTTTCTCAATACCCAATTCTCTGAGGACTTTGTCAGGGACCTAGATGCCGCATATACCGAATTGAGTCGGCTCTATGGCCAAGAGACCATCGATGTAGCTGTGCGCTCATCAGCCACAGCAGAAGATCTACCTGATGCCAGTTTTGCAGGTCAGCAAGAAACTTTTTTGAATATCACAGGCATTGGTGGGATTCTTGAAGCCAGTCGCAAATGTTTTGCTTCGCTTTTTACCGACCGGGCCATCCACTACCGCGAAGAAAAGGGCTATGACCACCTGGATGTGTCCCTCAGCATTGGCGTACAAAAAATGGTGCGTTCGGATATCGCCTGCTCCGGCGTCTTGTTTACCCTCGATACAGAGACTGGATTTCCCAATATTATAACCATTACAGGCGCATGGGGGCTGGGTGAATGCGTTGTGCAGGGCATGGTCACCCCCGATGAGTTTATTGTCTTTAAACCCCTCCTGGACCAGGCAGAGAAGACCCCAATTTTGACAAAAAAACTCGGTCGCAAAGACAAAAAAATGATTTATTCGGTCGGTGGTGTGGGCACAACCAAAATTGTCGACACTTCTTACGAAGAAAAGACCCATTTTTGCCTGTCTGACGAAGAAATCCTCAAACTGGCACGCTGGGCCAGTATTATCGAAAAGCATTATCAAAAGCCCATGGACATTGAATGGGCCCAAGATGGTGAAAGCGGTGAATTGTTTATTGTTCAGGCCCGCCCAGAAACGGTACAATCACGCAAAACGGTGGAAATGCTCAAATCATATACCCTGACAGATGAAGGCAAACCGATTGTAACGGGTTTGAGCATTGGCGATTCGATTGTCACAGGTCGGGTTTGCCTGATTAAAAACGTCGAAGACATTGCCCAATTTATCCCTGGTTCGATACTTGTGACCGAAATGACCGACCCCGACTGGGTTCCTGTAATGACACAGGCAGCTGGGATTGTCACAGATCAAGGCGGCCGCACTTGCCACGCGGCAATTGTAAGCCGGGAGCTCGGGGTACCTGCCATCGTGGGTACGGGCAACGCCACTCGGATTCTCAAACACGATCAGGTGATCACCCTTTCCTGTGCCCAGGGCGACCAGGCCTTTGTTTACGATGGCGTGCTCAATTTTGAAGAGAGTGAAGTGGCATTGACCAATGTGCCGCAAACCCGCACCCAAATAATGTTAAACATTGCCAACCCCGATGTGGCCTTTCGCTGGTGGCGCTTGCCAAGCAAGGGCATCGGCTTAGCTCGTATGGAGTTTATCATCAATAACGCCATCAAAATTCATCCCCTGGCACTGGTGGACTACGAAACCCTGCCCGATGATGAAACTAAAAAAGTGATTATGCAGATGACACGGGGCTACAGCGATAAAAAGGCCTACTTTGTCGATCAACTGTCTTATGGCGTGGCCAAAATTGCCGCCTCGCAATACCCACACCCAGTCATTGTGCGCATGAGCGACTTTAAAACCAATGAATACGCCAATTTAATTGGTGGTAAGGCCTACGAGCCCCACGAAGAGAACCCGATGTTGGGTTTTCGCGGAGCTTCGCGCTATTACAGCCCCGAGTACCGCCGTGGCTTTGATCTGGAATGCCTCGCCATTCGCAAGGTGCGTGAAGAAATGGGGCTTAGTAATGTGTATATTATGATTCCCTTCTGCCGCACCCTTGAAGAGGCTGATAAAGTCAAAGCCGTCTTAGCTGAAAATGGCTTGGAACAGGGCAAAGATGAGCTCAAAATCTATATGATGTGTGAAATTCCCAGCAATGTCATTCTGGCAGAACAATTCGCCCAAAAATTTGACGGTTTTTCAATTGGCTCGAATGACCTGACCCAATTGGCCCTCGGTGTTGACCGAGACTCAGGTAAGTTGGCCCATCTCTTTGATGAGCGCAATGAAGCTGTGCAAACCATGATTCAAATGGTGATTGAAAAGGCCCACAAAGTCGGAATCAAAGTTGGTATTTGTGGCCAAGGACCCAGCGATTACCCAGATTTTGCTCTCTTTTTGGTCAAAGCGGGGATCGACAGCATGTCACTGAATCCCGACAGCTTTGTCGATGTCGTGCAGCGTGTGGCTGAGCTTGAGAAAAATCTGGAGCAAAAATGAAAATACCAGTCCAGATTTCTTTGCTCACATCCCTCGTCATTTCTGTGACGTTGCTCAGTGCCTGTCAAACGCCATCCATCCCTGGAGAAATCCCAAAGCCAGATGTGGCATTGCCTTCAAGCAAAGAGAATTCAAATCTACCGCTCAAATCCGATTTGAACACACAAGTTGACAACACAGGCTTGCCTACACTCCAGCGCCCCAGTGATTTAATCAAACCGCTGCCCCCAATCTCAGAAGAAACCAAGCGTTTAAAACTGCTCAAAGAAAGTGTGGATGATTTATTACTGAAAACAACGTTGGCCCAAGACCTCTATTTGAACCCAGTCAGGGCCAACGAAATTCCTGCTGTCATGTTCACAAATCAACTGCAGCCACAAATCAGCGCATTTCAAGACAATAAAACCATTGAAGGCACGATGCTTACGACCCATAAATCGCTGATCAATCAGTTCTTCAAATTGCTTTCTCAGAACGAGGTCACTGGTATACAAAGAACCTATATCAGTGAAAAATATACGCCTGTTTTTCCTGTGGCAGCCATGGATATGCTGACCCAATCCAATCAAATACCCGCTCAGTTGATCAACGTAAACAATCAACCGGGTCTGATACTCACCCATTTGGGCCACAAAACCACTTTCTCATACCTCAATTTCCCAATCGCAAAGCGAGCCCAATTTATTTTTGATACGCTGTTTGCGCCCCGATTAAAATCAATATTGCAATCCTGGAATACCGAAGCAATTGCATATCTGGGTTTTGTGATTTCCTATCGGGTAGAAGCACCCACTTACAAAAGAGGAGCATATACGGATGCTGCGATAACCGTGAATCCCGATTTGGAAAAATACCAAACAGAAACAGCATTGTATATTATCAGCCGTCAAGATTTACAGGCGCTGGTAAACCACGAGTTAACCTATCAAAGTTTTCTTGAACGGCTTTTGGTGTATGCCAATAGCTTTCAAAATCAAAATCTCAAAATTGAATTAGATTAGGTATGCCTCTGCAGGCCTTACCTTCCCAGCGGCTTCAATTGCTCCAGGCTTTTGATTTTTTTTGCGAGTGAGTCAATCACATCGCTGGAAACACCGTGGATTTGTGCATCGCGAAGCGCGATTCGGGCTTTGCGCAATTGACCTTTGACCAGAAAATAGTCAATTTTTTTGGCAGATGTGCGGTTGAGCAGGTCTTGGGCTTCGGTATAGAGATGCCCGTATTGGGGGCCCCCTTTCACCA
Organism: uncultured Candidatus Sericytochromatia bacterium; assembly: GCA_964598905.1. GTDB lineage: Bacteria > Cyanobacteriota > Sericytochromatia > UBA7694 > UBA7694. The sequence goes on from CAZRFI010000001.1 coordinate 32,854, forward strand.
ACTTGCTTAAGAGCAGCAAACTCGAAGTATAATACTGTTTTTGGCTATAGGTCCGGGCCTTGGCCAATTGATTCTCATAACCTTCGATCATTTTGGCATATTTCCCCATGGTTTCTTGCAGTTCTTTTTGCATTTCCGGAGAAGGGGGTGTTTGTTGTTTTAACAGAGCTTGATAGGCTTGTAACTTCAAAGGCAAATTGGGTTGACGCTGAGCCAAATTGAGGGCCTGCAGAAACTGACGATTGGCAATATCTGCTTGGAGCTGAACCATTTGGTTTTTATAGACACCCTGGGGATATTTATTTATAAAGGCAGCGGCTTGCTCCTGAAATTTTTCGGGATGATTTTTCAGGGTTTCGATGGTCTGGGTAAAGAGTTTGGCTTCTTTTGGCCCCGTCCCCTGTAAGAGCGAAGACAACAGCAACACAAAGAGTAAAAATCCCACCAAGAGCGCATAAAACACAACCCGATAATAGGGGTATAAATCAGGGGAGTTAGGGCTCCAGCCTTTGGGGGCATAAAAAAAATCACCTTTGAGGTAACTCCAAGCCGGATCTGGCGCCGGCTGAGGGGGCGCAGAAGGTGATGGTACAGGCAAGAGACGTTCCAAACGGGCTCTCACCGAATGAATTGAATCACTGTTTTTCAGTGATTCGAGTGAGGATTTGAGAGAGGAATAAAGATTGTTCATCATTCAAAATCTTTTGAGCCATATTTCTATAATTTTTAAGATATTCCTGATCATAGAGCAGTTTTTCCAGAATTGGATCGGTGCTCAGATCGTCAAAGGTATCGATCAAATGATACATAAAGCCTTGAAAATGCAAACCAGGTTCGGGGAAACCAATTTCACTGTAAGCAGCAGGATAGTTCACAAACTGAAAAATCGGCAGAAAGGCCGTCCATTGATTGAGGTCCAGCATCAAGTGAACAAAGTCATATAAAACTGGGGCGGGTTGAAAATAGGAGCGGACGGTACGGGTTTGGTCCTCATTTAACTCCTGAATAATACTATTGGCCATCACGACCGAAGGCACCCCAGCCACCATTGTATCCAACAAGACCAACGAATGGTCTGAATTGGTGAAAACCATATCACTGCCTGCCAAGAGGGTCAGATAATTGTCTTCTGTGAGATGGCTAAAAAAGGTCACATCCAAATTGACATCGGGAATCGCATTGGTTTCTTCGCGGGGCGGAAAGAGCCCCACCAAGAGTAAATGAAAACGGGTTTGAGGGAAGCCGCGCAAATAATAGATCACAACTTCGATCAAAACCATAAAAAAACCAAGCAAAGAGACCTCGATTGATTTCATAAACAACAAGGGGTCAATCACCACTGTGACAATTTTATCTTCTTCTTTCAGTTGAAAAGATTTGCGCAATTGTTCACGGTGGCTCTCTTGGCTGACTTTAAAATTCATGTTGACGGGATTCCACAAAAAGACCCGCTCCAATTCACCCTGCAGATCTTGGGGGAAAATGGGGGGCGAGGGCTTGATTAGATAGGGCTGAATAGCCAATGGCTCAGGCTTGGCCAGATCTTTTAAAGCGGGGACGTCGACCCCTGCTTTGAGTTGCAAGGCCCCAGCGTGGTATTCCAATAAATTGAAATAATCAACAGCCAGAATGGGCACCTCGGGATCATCGAGCCAGATCGGCAAAAAATTGATATCTGCAGGCGTCACAAAATATTTATGCAGATCCAATAGAATGATCACATCGGGTTTTTTATGCCTGTATATCACCTGAAAATCGTGAAGATTATTGTCTTGATTCTCAGTCAACAGCGAAACGGAAAGTCCAGAAACACTGGCTGCAAATGACGAAGAAATTGAATTAACCAAAGCATAAAAACGGCAATTGACAGGCATTTGCGCCAAAAATCGTGGCAAGAGCAAAACCTCATCGAAGGAGTCTTCTGCCATTTGCACAAATAAAATCGTTTGTTCTTTTTTCATACTGCAATCATCCGGGGTTCATCATATTCAAATACGGGTCGTCCCAAAGCATGACATTGTCCCAGGGAATCTGCAAGCAACCAAGCAGTCAACTGCCAGGTCTGAGACCCGGCCTGTTGCAAAGCCCGCTGTGATAATTCTGCTCTTAATTGAGGATTTGTCATCAATTCAGCCATTCTCTCTGCCGCATCCATGGGTTCGGGCACACGCAACCAGACAATACTATCGGCACTTTGGCCACAAATAACTTGAGGTGCTTTGATCAGGAGCCCTGCCCTCCCCACCACTTCGGGTATGGCTGAGTGATCTGGAGCCAAAACAGGCAGACCACAGGCCTGTGCTTCGATCAAAGGCATGCCAAAGCCTTCACCCAGGGAAGTGAGTAAAAGGCTGTCAGAGGCCTGGTAGAGCTCCAGTAGAGATTCCTGACTGAGGGGGCGTTGATAGGGGTCAAAATTATCACTGATCTTTACAAATTCACCCAGTCGATAGACAGAGATTAGTTCTTTCAGGCCCTCGGCATTTTCGGTATGAAGATAGAGAAAAGCCTGTTTGGCCAAATCAGGAAACTTGAGCTTAAATTGGTAAAAAGATTCGATCGCGTATTCAATCCCTTTGCGCCAAAAGTTATTTCCGACCATCAAAAACACAAATGAGGCTTCAGGCCATTGCAATTGCTTGCGCAAACGCGATTTTTCTTCTGCAGAATTTACTGGCATAAAGCGCTCGGTATTCACCCCCAAAGGGATCACCTCACAGGGGCCAGTATAATTTTTTTGGATTTGGTTCACGCCAAAGCGAGACAAACTGGCAATACGATTACAGCGCTGAAGCAGGGGCATCAATGCGCTGGGGTTTTGATCCCGGGCATAATCGATAGGAAACCACCCAACCACAGCCCCCTGCCAGGCTTCAAGTATCGGCAAAAAGGCAGGGAAAAAATGCATATCGGCATGCAGCAAAATCACATCAGGCTCGATCATGACCAATAGATGTTTAAGCCTTTGTAAACCCAGGGAATCGTCGGGCCGGGTCGAATAGACGTGCACACCGTCCATCAGAGTATCCGCTTCGTGGTAGTGCCACGCCAGATGATGAACCTCAAAATAGCGTTGCAAAATGCCTGTCCCGTAAACCTCGTTTAAACTGATGCCAAAGCCTTTTTTGATTTGGTGGTGACGCGATAGAAGCAAGACCCGTGGTTTGCCTCCTTTGCTTGACCTTCTCAACGCTTGCATCTCAGTCAGACGGGCCTGAGCCATCCGCAGACGCAAGCACTGTGGGTGAGAGCCCTCAAAAGCGGTGAGGTATGCGCTCGGGATGCGATCATAAATAAAATCTCCCTCAGGGCAGACCTCATAACTGTCTGGCAGATCTGCGTAAAGTTTTTCCATGTACGACATCTTGATGCGCATGGCTTCTGCCTCACGCACATGTCCATAATGAAAAATCCGGATTTCCAAATCTTTGACCAGCCCAGGATCAGCTGGATTGAGAATTTGCGTCCATGCGTCTTTGATGTGTTGGGCCTTGCCCCGCCGGGTAAGGCGAATACAGCGTTGGTACCAGCCAATTTCCTGGGCACTCTCTTTGATCAAGGTGGTGTAATTGCCATAAAAATGCAAAACGCGAAAACGGTAGGCATCAATTTTTTCAGCCCCTGCTGAGTAGAGTTGCTCACGCAGCAGCTTTAAATCATCTTCATGGTAGACCTCATCGGCCTGCACATGCCAAAGCCATTCGCCCTGACAATACCCCATGGCCTCTTCAGCTGCTTTGCGAATGACTTCACCTTCGTGACCTCTGTTCTGACGCCAAATATCACTGGGATAGAGTTCTATTTGGGAAAATTCTTCAGCCAAAATCTGGAGTTCAGCAAGTGTATGGTCTTCGGAATCGGTGGCATAACAGATCACAAATTGGTCACAGAGAGAAACCACCGAGCGAATGCTCTCTCGAAAGGGGTAATCATATTTGATGCCATTTTTTAGGTAGGTATAGCCACTTAAAAAGACCCCTGAGTGTTGTTTGGGGGCAAAGGCCTCCAAGAGAGAGGCCCCAGTCAAATAATTGGAAAAGAGATAAAGCGTCTGGGTCAGCCAATTGACATCGTCCATCGGGGTAGATTTGAGCTTTTTAAGCAATTTTTCGAGGTCCTGCTCAAAGTCTTTGCGTATCGCTTGGGCCTCAACGTGTATCTGGGGAGAGAGTTGCATATATTGTTTAACTGTACTGCGGGCGTAATAGATTTGGCGCTCGCAAAAGTCTTGCACGGACGTATACGAATAATGTTGTAAAGCCAATGCGGGATCCGCTGGCAAGTGAACAGTCTCTCCCTGAATCCGAGCAAAATCATGAATCATCCCTGTCCAAGCCCCTTTGCCACTGGCAAAAAAGCGCATTTGAAAATCAGGGAACAGGTGTTGAATCCATTGGCCAAAAAACCAGTTTTGGCGGGCCAGCCAAAACCCAGTGTTCCCTTCCGGATTTTGGCTCAGAAACTGCAATTTTTCAGCCAAAGCGGGGGGAATGCGTTCATCGGCATCGAGTACCAGGGTCCAAGCACATTGCACCTGGGACAGACCAAAATTGCGGGCTTCATCGATAAAATAAATGGGCACATGGGGCACCACCCTTGCCCCATGTGTTTGAGCCAAAACTGGGGTATTGTCCTGGCTAAACATATCAATGACCACACGCTCAGTAGCCCAAGCCACACTGCTCAAACAGGCCTCAATATTGGCAGCTTCGTTGCGGGTGTGAATCACGACACTGATACCCTGCTGATACACAGGTTTGCGCTTAAAAATCGCAAACCCCATACGTTGTTGGGCGTTTTGGTACATCAAATAATAGTCAGGGTCGTCCACCAAACGTTGAAAATTGACAAAGTTGCGGTAACTGCTTACACCCGTGAGAATAATCAACTTTGTTTTTGAAAAAACGGACAAATCTGCTTCTGAGGTGTATTCAGAACCGTCAAGAATTAACATATCCGGTGCAGGGAGGTTTTCTTGCTCTGCCAATTGTTTCAAAAGACCGATTTGCGCTTCTGGTCGAGAAGCAAAATCCTGTAGTTCACTTTGGGACTTATCTAACCAATAATCCAGCGGGAATTGGTGCCAAGCCGATTTTTGGGTGCGAAAAAAATGGGTCAGCTGGGCCAGGTCTGGATAAAAGGACTTGCTTTGGCTATAGCCATGAAACAGGCCCAAGTCTGGCTCTTGGCCCAATTCCTGTAAAAATTGCTGAAAGCGCATGGGCTCAGACTCAATCAGGCTGATATGGGGTTTGTCAGCGCGCAATTTGCGGGCCAATATCAGGGTCTGCAGCAAAGACAGATCTCCCTGCACGCCGATATACAGCACATGCGCCAGCGCTTCGGCAAATACCAATTGAAATAGGTTGCGGTACAAAGGCGCCTCGGGAACGAGTCGCTCAAGCGCCTTTAAATCGCGGGAAAAATCAGGTGTGGTCATGACTTCAGCATAACGGATTCTGCCTGCAATTGACAATTTTGGTATAGCGGTTCTCAGAGAAAATTTTAAAATCCCCTTTTGCCCTGGATTCATTCCAGAGTATAATAGCCTTCGTTTGGCACAGTAGCTCAGTTGGTTAGAGCACTCGGTTCATACCCGAGTTGTCGCTGGTTCGAATCCAGCCTGTGCTACCTTATTACGCCTCCTCAATTCATTTAGGGGGCGTTTTCAGTTTCTGGATCAACTTGGCAGGCAGGTACCATGTGAATCTGCAGGATATTAAAACGGTCCTGGGTAACAGAGCCCCCGCGGCTTTGGAAAGCCTGTACAAAACCTTTCGCGAAGCTCATCCAGATGCCAATATGGATCAATTTGCCCTGTATTTGCTCGAAACCAAAACCATTTCGGCCGGGGAATTGCAAGAAATTCATCTGCTCGAACCGATAGAAGTGACCCATATCGACCTGCTTAGCCAATCCCATCTGATTGAACAGCAATTGCAGGATACCCCAGTCAGAACCACCCACACCCAGCACTCTGAACAATATGAATTTTTAGGGCTGCTCGGCCAAGGAGCGATGGGTTTGGTACACAGGGCCCGCGACAAAGATTTGATGCGCGTAATTGCGTATAAACAATTGCTGCAAGAAATGGCCCAAAACCGCGGAGTCTTGCGGCGGTTTCTCAACGAAGTTCAGATCACGGCCCAATTGGATCACCCCAATATCGTTCCTATCTACAATTTGGATATTCGCCCCGATGGCTCTTTGGCCTATGCCATGAAGATGGTTAAAGGTAAAACCTTCAAGGAGTTGATCCAAGAAACCCGTGATTTTTATGATCAGGACAAACTGCCCGACGCCGACCACAGCCGTGAAGTGCTCTTGGAACATTTTCTCAAGGTGCTGGATGCCATGGCCTATGCCCACAACAAACAAGTCATCCACCGTGACTTAAAACCTGCCAATATTATGATTGGTGAGTATAACGAGGTATATGTCATGGATTGGGGCATCGCCAAACTCTTTCGCGATGGCTCAATGGAAGAAGAGATCGATTTGGGCCACAAAGTCAGTGATGATTTGCTGGGTGATCAAACCCAAATGGGCCAAATTGTGGGGACCCCCCGTTACATGTCGCCCCAGCAGGCGGCGGGAAAAAACCAGGAGTTGGATGGCCGCAGTGATCAATTTTCCTTGGGATTAATCCTCTATGAATTGGTCTTTCTCAAACCGGCTTTTACGGCCAAAAGCCAAGTTGAACTTTTAAAAAGAGTCCTGAAAGCGGAGTTGGATCCGTTTATCCATTACAGTCCCAAAATCAAAATTCCCTCCGAATTAAAAGCCATTATTCTCAAAGCCACAGGCCGCAAGCCCGATCAACGCTATGCAAACACAGGTGATTTAGCCCTGGACCTGCGCCGTTTTTTGCGCGGCGAGGAAATCGAAGCCCAGCCCGACAATTGGCTGCGCAAATCTCTGCGCTGGGTAGAGCAGCACAAAAGGGGAACTGCCCTGACAGTCATGGCCCTTTTGGGGCTCTCGGCAGCGGTAACCGTCTCCATGACTTGGCGACAACAGATCGAGATTCAAAATTCACATCAGCGCGAAAAAGTGCTCAGTAGCCACTTGACCCAGATTGCCGCCCAAAGTCAACGCCTCGACAGCGAATTTTTAAAAATCCAAAGCCTACTGGAAAAATTGGTTGCAGCTGCTGAAGTCAGCTTAAAAGCTCCTCCCCCCAGCCAAACGGCCCAGATCAAGCAGGTTTATTTCAACCCAGATTTTGCCAGTTCCAGCACCTCCCCCCCCGATTTTGCTTTTTCACAGGCCTATCACCGGGAAATCAGCACTGGCTGGGCAGGGATTAAAATGGCTCCGGGTGTAAGCAAGGCCAGTGTGAGCCAAGAATTGGGTCAATTAAGCGCATTAACCCATACCTTTCAAAGCCTCTTTCAAGAGAGCAGCAGTCCCCCTTTGCCTGATGCAAAAGCCTTGAATAAAGCGCTCAACACCACTGGACTGCCTTTGGTTTGGGCCTATATCGGCTTGGAAAAAGGGGTGCACTTTGCCTACCCTGGCAAAGGGGGCTATAAAGAGAGTTATGATCCCCGCCAACGCCCCTGGTACCAATGGGCCCAAGACAAAAATACAGTCGTTTGGGGACAGCCTTATCTCGACGCATCTGGGCAAGGGCTACTCTTGCCCTGTGTGCAAAGCCTGTATGGCCATAAAGAAAAAAAATTGGGGGTGGCGGGGGTTGAACTGAGCCTGGCCCATTGGCTCAAAAATCTGCTGCCCATGGCCAACAGTCAAGGAATAGAAAATATTTATTTACTCAATCAAGTGGGTGAAATTGTGGTTCAAACCAAAGAGAACAAAGCCCAAAGCCCAGCCGACAAACTGGTTTTAACGCCCTATCCCGAAGCCGAGATTCGGGCCGGTTTAAAGCAAAAACCTTCAGGCCATGGCCATGCCATTATCAAACGAGAAGGTCAATCTCCCCTGCTGGTTGCGTATACCCGGCTCAATTCAATCGGTTGGTATTATGTGGTTGAAAGCAATGCCGAGTTGCTTTTCAAGCCTGTGCCAAAATAAGGCCAAAATAAAACATGATTCCCCTTACACTCGAAGCCCGCAATTTTATGGCCTATGAACACCTGGCCCTGGATTTTACCCCATTTCAAATTGCCTGTTTGTCTGGCCCCAATGGCAGCGGAAAATCATCGATTTTAGATGCCATGACCTGGGCCCTGTTTGAAAAATCGCGGGCCAATTTTTCCGAGGAAGTGATTCGCTTGGGCGCTCAAGAGGTACAGGTCCAATTCAGCTTTGAATTGGAAGGGCAAACCTACCGTATTTTGCGCAGCAAACAGCGTGGCTCTGGCAAATCAAGTGGCAAAGCAGCCTTGGAGTTTCAGGTCAAAGCCGATGACGGCTATCGCTCGCTGACCGGCAAATCTGTGACCAAGACCCAACAAGAGATCATTCACACTTTACACATGGACTATGGTCTGTTTATCAATTCCTCGTTTATTCTCCAAGGACAGGCCGATGTTTTTACCACCAGTTCAGCCAAAGAGCGCAAAGAAGTCTTGGCAGATATTCTCAATTTAAAACAGTATGATTTGCTCCAAGACAAAGCCAAAGCCAAACGCAACCAGTATTTGCTCGACAAACAGCAAATCCAGGGCCAGATCAATCAAATTGAGTCCCAGCTCAGCTCAGAGCTTTTTCTCAAAGACCAACACCTCAGCCTGAAAGAGGAATACCAAACTTTAAATGAGGCTTTGCGCTCTCAACTGCGGGCACAAACAGAATTGGAAACTGAAAAACAGCAGTTGAGCCAAGCACGTTTGCAGCTCGAACATGTTCAGAATCGCCAGCAACAACTCACGGTTGAATTGCAAAAAAAAGAAATTGACAGCCTGGCTCAGAGCCAAGAAAAAGCCCGGATCCAAAAATTAATCGACCAGCAAGAGGCTATTGCCCAAGGCTATCAACACCTGCAAAGTCTGATCGAAAAACAAGACCAGTTTGAATCACTCTACGCGGACTATCTTAAGCAGCAGGAAACTCTGAGAGCAGCTCAAAACGAGTGGGTAAAGCTGAAGCATCTAAAAGAAAAAGAATTGCAACAGGCCCAAAATAACTGGCAAAACTTGGTCAAAGAAGAAAAGCAGTGGCAGCACATACTCGCTGAAAGGGAAACGATAGAAAAAGATTGGCAGGACTTGCAAAGCTGCCAAGCCGAAGTAAACAGCTTGGATGAAAAGGCCCGCGTCTATCGCAATTTGGAAAAGGCACTTTGGGAGCAAACCCAAAAAACAAAGGCTTTCAGTGACGATAAAACGGCAGAAAGCCAACGCCTCAGGGCCCAAATCGCTGAGGACCGTTTGCAATTAGCACAGACACAAACCCTGGCAGAAACAATCAGCAAACTCGAAACAGATTTGGAAAAGCTGGACCAATTGCAATCTGAATTGGAGCAAGTTACCGCCAAAGGCCAAAGCTGTAAACACCTCAGCCAAAGTTTGGCCGAAAAAATGGCTGCACTGCAGGAAAGCCAAACTGAGATCCGCGAAAAAACGCGCAAAATGCAAAACCATGCTGAAGATCATTGCCCCCTGTGTGAACGCCTGCTCAGTCAGGATGATGTGGTCCTACTCCTGAATAAATACCAATTGGAATTGGAAAAATCCAACCAGGTTCAGCAAACACTTGAGCGTGAGAGGAGTGAAAACGAAACACTCGCGGCGAATTGTCGCCAAGATTTTGTGCGTCTGACGCGCGAACTCAAACACAAAGATGCGCTTTTGCAAAAACTGGCACAGGCCCGCCTCGAAGCTGAAAAATTGCAAGCCCTACAACAACTTTTGCTTGAAAGAGAAGCGGCTCTTAACATTGCAGAGCACTGGCAAGACTCCTTGGCTTGGCAAGTTGAGCAAACAGCCCTTGAAGAACTGAAAGAGCAGATTGAAAGGATTCAATACATTGAAGCAGTCCATGACAAATGCCTCACTGAATTGCGCAATCGACAATCGGCTGCTGTGCGCCATCACGAACTGCTCAACGCCCAGGAGGCCATGCAAAGCCTACTACCCCGGCTAAAAGCGGCACAAACAGAGACAGAGAAACTGGCTGAGGCTTTTCATACACAGGCTTTTGGCCGAGATATTCTCATGAAAATCTCAGACCTTGAGTCCCATTTAAAACCTTTGGCCCATTTACCTGAAACCATCAATCAAAACAAAGCAGAACTGCAACGCCTGCGGGTCTACCAACAGAAATGGGAAGCCTTAAAAGCCGGTCAAGAATCCTGGGATCAGCTTTTGTTTCAGGAAAAGCGTTTGCAAGCCGATTTACGCAATTTACACAGCGAAGCCCAAAGTCTGGCGACACAAATGGCCGAACTCCCAAGTCTAAATGCTCGTCTGGAAGCCAATTTTACCCAACTAACCCCTCTGCTCTCAGCCCTCTCTACGACCCAAAACCGGGAAAGAGAATTACATGCCAGGCTGTTCTCTCTCGAAAAAGAATTGAGTGCGTTATCAGAGCAAAAAGTGGAATTGCTCGCAAATCAAAGTCAATTCCAAACCTTGGAAAAGGAACATCGGCTCTATGCTGAATTGGTCGATATTTTTGGCCAGAAAGGCATACAGGCAGTGGTGATCGAAAATGCCCTGCCTGAAATAGAACAGTCTGCCAACGACTTACTCAGCCAAATGACAGAGGGGCGTATGCACCTCAAGTTTCAGACCTTAAAATCGCTAAAATCTCGGGATGCGTTGAGCGAAACACTGGATATATTTATCAGCGATGAATTGGGCACACGCAGCTATGAGACCTTCAGTGCCGGCGAAGCTTTTCGCGTCAATTTTGCGATTCGCCTTGCCATTTCTCGCACCTTGGCGCGCAGGGCAGGGGCAAAACTCCAAACCCTGGTGATTGATGAGGGCTTTGGCAGCCAGGATACCCAAGGTAAAAGCCGCTTGGTGGAAGCCATCAATGCCGTCTCAAACCTCTATGCCTGTATTTTGGTGATTACCCATGTCGACGACCTCAAATCACTTTTTCCGACCCGGATCGAAGTGCAAAAATATCCAGAAGGCTCACGCATACAGCTTTTGCAATAGCCTCAGGGCAGCACTTCTAGGTTCCAATTATTGTAAAAGGTAAATTGATAAGCGTTGTTTACAGGTGGGTCAGACAGGCCCACCCGAATATTTTGTTTGCCTACCTGAGAAAAAGTCACAGGGATATCAAAGGCTGTGGTTTTAGCCAAATCCAAAGGGCTGCCTTGAATCGCGCCATTGACAAAAATGCCTGCTGCGCCTACGTTTTTGAGTGATTTCCCTTTAATATGGATTGTCTCCCCCAGCTTAACTTTGGCCGGTAGTGTCTCTAACTCAAACCGGCGCACAAAAAAGTTTTGGGTGATATATAAAAATCCATCAGGAGAAGCGGCAATCCCCAAACCGACATGGGTCCAGTCGGGCTTGAGCATCGTCTTGCGGTGCCCTGGACTACTCATTAGCTCTTTTTGGGAATTTTCGAGACTGCGGCTGATAGCGATATTTTGGGCCACCAATTCAGAGACACCAAAGAGATTGGCCTGCATTTGGGGGGTGCCTACAATGGGTGAATTGTGGCCAATATACCCCTGAGCAATCATTTCTTCGGAATGGGACTGAGACGCTTTGTCCAATTGGGTCTCCGCGAGCACGACCGCCTCGCCCATTGCTTGACGATCTTGGTTGATCAACGCCAGGAGACGGCTGCGCAATTGATCCAACGCTGGCAAAGGGGTGGGAGAGGGAATTGGCGCGTTATCGGGTTGAGGGTAAGGAACACCCACCGCCAAGACAAAATTCGTGGCAGGTTGCGGACCCAAGGGGCCAATAACGTTGATTTCAAAGCTGTAATAGCCCTTACTTTTGAGACTTAAAGGCAACTCAAAGGAATTGCCACTCGCGGTGAGCTTCAGCTCCTCAATTGTGCCGTCAGGCAAGGTAACCAACCCTTCGGGCTGACTGTAGCTTTCGTTGAGTAACTGGCCTTTAATTTGCAAATTTTGTGGCCCGGAATAGATCAGGGGCATTTGATCGAGGCCAATAATTTCAGTTAGCAGCACCAGGCTGATAAACCAAGCTGAATCTTTGCGCAGCACCTCAACCCCATAATGGGTATAGGGTAAAACCCCCAGAGAGTCTGAAACCTGTTGTTGAAAACGCTGCAAAAGGCGCTCACGGTTGGAGTCTGAGAAATAAGCGCTTAAGAGATTGTCTGAAGGGTATTTGCCCCGACTCAAAATCAGGGTTTGCAGGCCAGATGCCGCCACAGGCTCATAATTTGCCTGCACTTTGAAATTCGTATCCTTGGGGTTCAAGGCAATTTGCAAGGCATGTTGCCGCGTAATTTCACTCACCACAGGTTCTTCTTTGACATTTGGTAATAGTTGCGCCAAAATGTTGACAATATCCTGGCGAAAACTGGCATCGGCACTGACTTCAGACGGTAATTTGACTGGACCTGGGTTCGGGGGATTGCTGCTGGCGTTTGGCATGGGTTGAGACGGGCTTGAGACAGGCCCCACAGGTGGGACGGATGCAGTTCCAGAGGTTTGCACCTGGGGTGTGGCAGAGGCTGAAGGCAGAGTACTGCTGGGACGGGTTTGATTCGTGGATTGATTGGCGGGTTGGCAAGCAATGAAAGTCAAACTTAAAAACGCCCCAACACCGGCTCCCGAAAGGATCTTATTCATGCGTTACCCTCTTTAAGTTAATGCAATATGGTTAAATGGGCTTGCGACTTCGCACCTTGCAGGTTCAATGACAGCTGCGCGCACACTCACCCATTGCTGCAATTTATGAAAAATAAATGGACAAAGGGGAGCAAATGCAGCCTCATAATCGTTTAAAACTGCGTTGACCACAGGTACCGCACTGCTCAAATCTGGGCCACGGCGGTGTTCTATCACCCGATTGATATAATCGATTAAAGTTTTGACCGCTAAGACCAAAAGATGTCCCACTTCAGAAAAATGATTCAGACCATAAGCCAAAACGGCCTGTTCTAGCCAAGCACTGGCTTGAGCCATGATTGCCTGATCTTCGGCCTGCCAGGATTCACACAACAGCCCTTCAAAGGACTGCCGGGGTGCCAATTGGAAAAAGCCACTGACTTTGGTATTTAATGCGTGCAAAGTCTTGCGGGCCATTCGCAGCCGATCCTCTGACAGCATTGCCACCTCTGGAGAATGGGAGGTCAATGAAAAAACATATCCCAATCGCAGAGCGTCGGCCCCAAAACGCCGGATCAGGGTCACGGGTTCCACCACATTGCCCAAACGGTATTTCATCGGACGTTTGACCATGCGTTGTACAAATCTCTCTTCGTCAAAGGCCCCCTGTTCAGAGGTCTCAATTCCCGATTGCGGGAGCAACATCCGTTCCATGACATGCAAGGTTCCGTGCACGTGAATATGTTTAAACAGAGGACGACCGCTGACAATTACTCCGACCAAGAGCGAGGGAACGATCCAACGAAAGAGCCATTCTGCATCGACAAAGACCTCATCGATGGGCTCTGGTTTCGGATTGTTGGGCCAACCTGCCCCCTGCAAAGCCCAGGCCGCCATCGAAAACCAAGTCGAAAAGACGTTCTCGCTATTGTTGATCGGATTGCCCCACCAATATTGGCGCGATATACACCAAACAGAGAGCCGGGAGAGTATTTTTAACATGCGTTCTTTCCAAAGTGGCGCACTGAATGTGACTTCATCTTCGCTAATACTGCGATAGAGTAAGCGCACAGCCTCTTCGATTCTCACAAAAAGCTGAGTACTGTATCTGGGAATCACACTCACACCAGAACGGGAACAATAGAGGGCCTCTACTGACCAATCGCCCGTTTCTGTGCGAACTTGAGCCTGTAACTGAGCGAGGATTTTCTCCCGCGTTTCATTGACACTGAGCTTTTCATATCCAGGTGCAGAAACACGGCCATCAGCATCAAAGAGTTGCACTTCGGGAAAAATTTGCCATTCACGGGCCAAGCGTTCGTGGTATTTTCGTGCCAGCGGCACAATAAATTCCAGATCATTCTCAAGCTCCAGTGAAGAAATGACAGGAATTGTGTGAGCATAAATGGGGTGTTTAATTTCTTGACCAGCCCAATGGGCATAAGGCCCTTCGTCATGCACGCCCAGAGCCACCACACCCGGCAGATATTCGGGAAAGTAAAATGCCACCTCGGCTGGACTGTGATCGACATTCAGTACGGTCAGAAAATACCGTGCCCGAACTCGGTGGGTTCCCCGGCGCAAATCCGAAGCCACCAATACCGACGACGAAGCAGGACTGTGGTAGGCAATGCACTCCTGATCATAAGTCAATCCGGCCTTGAAGAGATATTCAAACAGAGCATCAACGCTTTCACGGCCAGCGTCGCGAATCGGGCTCTGCCACAAATCAGGGTCAAAACCCGCACCGGTTTGTTGCAATTGTTCGCGCACAAGTGCTTCATGGCGAAAATAATGGTCACGGCAGAGGGAGAAAAACTCGGCACGGCCCAATTCTTCGCGGGTATAAGGCGAATTGCGCTCAACCGCCAATTGCAATGCCAAGCCCCCATGTTCACTGCCAATTACCCGCCGGGGGGTGAATTGGTGGTGTCTGTGCAAGGCCCGAGATTTTATATCCAATAATACGGAAGACATAATTCCACCCAGATCTGGAGCTGAAGCTGTATTTATGGGTGTGGCGGCCAAAACAGGCGATTTACCCCCATAGAAGCGCTCTCTCTCCCAAAGCAAGCGAAGGGGCGGCTCATCCAAAGTGGGTACAAATGCAGGTTCAAATTCTGCCTTTTTTTTGAATTTGGGTTTGGCATTGGCCCAGTCCGAGATCACAAGATGATCGATGAGGCGGCGGCCACGGTGCCCCAAAAGGGGATGTAATTCACAGGCCGCCATATCTGCCAAATCGTTGGCAGCTTGGGTTGGGGTGCAGTGGCGACTATTGGCATAGTTGAACACGCGGAGTGTATCTGGAAAGACCCGCTCTGCAGCCAATTGAACGTCTTCAGCCAGATAGCCCTGCCATTCATCGGCACAGTTAACAATCCCCATGCGGTTGCAGATAAAGTCTGGAACAAAGCCAATATTCCGCTGTCTTAAGCGTTCAGCATCAGCCTCTGGCTCACGCAAAATATTATTGGCAGCCCCGCAAACCAACTTCACTTTGAGTCGGGGAATGGTATCAACATTGACTTGGGCCCCAATTGCACAGGGAGCAAAGACATCGGCATCGGCATCAAAGATCGCTTCAGGGGGATTAATGACCTGCAAATGAGAGCGCTCAGACAGCATTTCTTGTAGCGAGGTGGCGTTCACATCGGCAATCATCACCTCAGCCCCCAGATCATCCAAGGCCCGGATCAAAGGCGCTCCCACATTTCCCGTGCCCTGCACGGCCACACGTACGCCCCGCAAATCATCGCTGCCAGCAATCGAGAGCCAAGCGGCCTGCATCGCCCGTAACACGCCTCTGGCCGTAAATGGCGAAGGATTGCCACTGCCGCCGCGTTCGGGAGGGATACAGGTTGTAAAGCGATTCTGACTTAAGAGAGCCGTCATGTCCTGGGTATTGGTGCCAACATCTTCAGCGGTATAATAGACCCCACCCAAAGAGGCCACAAATCGCCCATAGGCCTCAAAACATGCTGCTCTTTCGGGACTTGGCTCAAATTCACGCGGGTGTGAAAAGCGGGAAGGAAGAGTCATAATCCCTTTGCCTCCACCCCAATGCAGGCCAGCCAAGGCATTTTTACGTGTCATGCCTTGGGAAAGCCGCAAACCATCCACCAACAATTCAGCCAAATTCAAATAGCGGGTAAAGCGAAGACCACCTTGAGCCAAACCCCGCCGGGTATCATGCACAAAGGCAAAAAAGAGCGAATCGATGCCTGCTTCCCTCCCGATAAAGACCCCCTCATGACTTGAAAAATCTTGAGAGAGTTCAAAAAAGGCCTGCAAGGGCTGCAAGAGTGTGGGATGTGAGAGCCGAAAAGCGCCGTTTTCATAGACCAAATAGGCCCGTGTTACATCCGCCGCTTCAAGCTGATTTAAAAAATCTTCCAAGCTCCACTGGCGACAGAGACGGGCTTGAGACTGGCGCAGGGAGGCAGAGCGATCGCGTTTGTGCATGGGCGCTTTCTAAGATTAATGGTGATGGGGAGCCGCAGGGCGATAATAGGGATTGTCTCCCTCAGCATGGTTGGTGGTATCTATGACGTGTTTGATCTCAGGAATGGTCTCAAGAATGGCTTTTTCAACGCCCTGTTTAAGAGTCACACTGGCCATACCACAGCCCTGACAGCCTCCCCCAAAATGGACAAAAACCTTGTCTTCTTTGAGTTCGAGCAATTCAAGATAGCCCCCATGGCTGGCCAATGAGGGGTTGATCTGGGTATCAATTAATTCTTGTACCTGTTGTTCGAGCGGATGTCCCCAACTGGGCAGATTGGGGTTGTTAACTTTAAAGCCCCCACCGTACATATCGTCGACAAATTCAATCCGCGCCCCTTCGATATTTTTGGCTGTTTTGGGGTCGAGCAATATCCGCAATTCACCGGAGGTGACTTCCAGATCTTCGGGTTTTTCGTGACCGGGGTCAACCAAGGAAAGCGCATGTTGATAACCTTGAGCGCTGCGGCCCGTAATCCGGATACGCAAGGCGCTCATGCTTTTGGATTCCTCTTGTAACATACTGGCAATTTTTTCTTTGGCATTGTCTTCAATGGTAATTTGCATATGGCTCATTTCTCCTGCCAGATTTGAACTGGCTATATAGATAACTCATCATTGCAGTATACCTCTGCTTTTTTGCTTTTTGAAGGCATTCAAATTGACCCTGTGCGACAGGCAGCGGCCAACCCGTCCCCTTGAAATTTGCCCCAGACTGAGCTAGTATTCTGGCAATGCTTCTGATCTTGAGTGCTTTACAAAGGTAAAAACCATGTGCAAACGCCTTCTGACCGCCCTGGCTATATTGCTATTGAGTTTAAATTCGCCTGTGTTTGCAACTGAATTGCCGCCATCAAGTGAAACAATGGTGGCAGATTTGATCAGCTTGGGGTATCAGTGTAAGGCCCAAAAAGCGGGAGATGAAGCCTATATCACCATCACCCATGAGCAAGATGATCTTTGGGATTTTGTAATGATCCCCTCGGGCAAAGGGCTGATTTTCAGCCTCAACTTTAAACTTAAACCAGAAAGCCTCAAAGACCGGCTTAAACTCTATGAAGAAATCAACGCAACCAACGCCGACAAGGTCAAAATGACACAGGTTTTTATTTACAGACACCGCAATGGCAACGAGTATCTGATGGTCAATGCCTGGACGCCTGATGCCTATGACAAAGCCGCCTTTGCCGCCTTTGTCTTGCAATGGCAAGAAGACAGCCACAATGCAGCCCTCAGCTTGCGCGATCATTTTGAAGCCCGCCCAGTTAAACCCCAACCAACGCCCTAACGCCCCTCTCGTTCTATCGCTCTGGCCAGGTCAGAGCCAAAACGGCCAAAGCGGCAGCTCCCACAGGCAGTGCCGCTTCGTCGATATCGAAATGGGAATTGTGTAGGCCAGGGATTTTGGCTTTTTCAGGTGAGCGCACACCCAATCGCAAAAAAGTGCCAGGAATGGCCTGCAAATACGCACCAAAATCTTCTCCTCCCATGCTCGGTTCGGGCAATAAGTGCACGTGCTCTGGGCCCAATAATTGGCCGAGTGTTTTAAAGGCAAAGGCGGTGGTGTCTGGATGATTGACCACAGGGGCAGTGCCGTACTGGTAGTTCAACTCAAAACTGCCACCATTGGCACCTGTGACCCCCTGTAACAGGTCTTCAATCCAACGCGGAAACTGTTCCCGCAATTGGGGACAGAGTGTGCGCACAGTTCCTCCGAGAGTGACCGCTTCGGGAATCACATTTTCAGCGGCCCCGCCCTGGATAAAACCAATTGTCAGAACAGCCGGTTGAAAGGGATCCACCCGACGACTGACCAATTGGTGTAAAGCATTGACAGCTTGAGCTGCCATTAAAATGGGATCAATCGAATGGTGGGGCCGAGCAGCATGGCTGCCTTTGCCCTTGAGGGTGATCTGAAATACATCTGCCGAGGCCATCATCGGTCCGGGTCGGGTGGCCATCGTGCCAATCGGCAAATCGGGATAGACATGCAGCCCAAAAATAGCCTCGACAGGCGGATTGGCCAATACACCCGCTTGAATCAAATGGCTGGCCCCCAAACAATCTGAGCGCTCTTCAGCAGGCTGAAATATCAGGCGAATCTGCCCCTTGATCTGACTGCGCCGCTCCCAGAGTAATTGGGCAGCGCCCAATAATACGGATGTATGCACATCGTGGCCACAGGCGTGCATGACCCCTGGATGTTGGGAAACATAAGGCACATGATTGCCTTCTTGAATCGGCAAGGCGTCAAGGTCAGCCCGCAGAGCCACCACAGGGCCAGGTAAGTCGCCTTGAATGGTGGCAATGACTGCAGCTGTTTGGGCGTATTCAGAGACAATCTCAGTTAGGCCGATCTTGGCCAAAACCTGAGCCACAAATTTGCCAGTTTCCACTTCTTCGCCACTGAGTTCGGGAAAAGCGTGTATGTGGCGTCGCCATTCACACAGACCCGGCCGAAGGGCCTGGGCATCTGCCCATAATTCAGGGTAATTCAGGCAATTGCCAGGTACTGCGATTTCCATGGCATCAGGCCTTTTCAAACTCAGCCCGGATACCTTCCAAGCGGCGCAAATTGGTCCCCCAATCGTTATAGCCGATCCGGGAAGCGGAGCGCATGTGAATCAAGCCATCGGTCTTGGGGAAATAAAATTCAACATCATCGGTAAATTTGAAGACTTTGGTTCGGCATTGGTAATAGAGGTAGTGATCTTCAGCTTTGATCAGATGGGTCAAGGGCAGGGCTTTGAGCACAGCCATCAATTTGGTTCTTGCTGTTTCACGGCTACAGGTATATGTTAAGGGCGCGACATAATAAGTGGTATTTTGGGGATCCGCCATCGATGAGCGGCAATTGGGTGTTTTCGAGAGGGGTTGAAATTGATCCTGGTTCATTCCGACTTTGGGGGCCATAAACGATTCCTTTTTCTCTATCATTGCAGACCCTATTTTAACAGGGATACTGGGCCAAAGATGTGTTCTGTGACAGCCCCTACGTCTCAGCCGTGTCCAGGGATGCACATTTAAGGTGTGCCCGCTCATAACAGACGTGCTGTAAATAAATATATATTAAGAAATGTAAAGTACGTTCTTTACCCCTCCTCCTGCTCAGAAATCCAGCGATTTCTGTTAAAGGAAAAAGGCAAACCCACTGCGAGGTGGGGACGCAAAGCCACGGGACTCTCGTAGTTAGCCGGGTCGCCCATTAAACACCACAAGGAGCCTTTTAAATATGTCTTTCCAAACCAAACTGTCTCTCAGTCTCTTGGCCCTGTCCTGTTGTTTGACCACTGCCTGTCAAAATACCCCATTGCCCCAAGCCCTGTCTGAATCCAGTACTGGCTTAAATTCAGCTGCTGCTACCGATCAACTGTTAACTTTAGAAAATGAAACTGATCTCAAATTAGAATCATTGATGCCCTCAGGCTTTGGGATCAAATCTGAGCAGAGCTTACAGGCAGGAGACCCGGTGCCTGGACGTTTTATTGTCAAATTTAACGGTTTGAGTGATGCCGAAATGGCACAAGCGTTGGCAGATGCCCAGGTCACGGTGGTGGGTCACATACAACGCAGTGAACAGATCCAATTGGTAGAGAGTCTAAATTTGGCCAATCCACAAACGAGTATGGCGTTGCTCCAAAACAATCCCAAGGTCGAATTTGTTGAAGCTGACAGCATTGTCAGCATGACCCAGTCGGCCCCGACACCGACCCTCTACCCCATCAATGATCCCCTGTTAAAATTTCAATATGGCCATGTCAAAGCACAATCACAGCAGGGATGGGCCCTGGCCCAGGGCGGCAAGGGTCTGGGTGAGAACACCATCATTGCCATTGCCGATACAGGTGTTGATGGCACTCACCCAGATTTAAAAGACAAAATGATTCAGGGCTACAGTGCCCTCGCTGGCAAAGTAGATCATGCCGATAGCCATGGACACGGCACCCATTGCGCAGGGATTGCCGCTGCTTCCACCAACAATTCAATGGGGATTGCCGGTTTTGCTCCCAAAGCCAAGATCATGTCGATTCGCATTCTCAACGACAATGGACTGGGTACATTGGCAGGAGTGACTGCGGGCATAACCTATGCAGCCAACCACTCGGCCAGTGTCATTAGCATGAGTTTTGCCAGCCCAGTGCGTTCAGCGGCGATAGAAAATGCCATGAATTATGCCCTCTCAAAGAATACTGTGCTGGTGGCTGGCATGGGCAATAGTGGGAACGGTACCATTAATTACCCGGCAGCCTTTCCCGGAATGATTGCCGTGGGCGCCACCGATAGCAATGATAAACGCGCAGCATTTTCTGAATATGGGGCCCATTTGTCGGTTTTGGCACCGGGGGTGAATATCGTCTCCACTTTGCCGGGCAATAAGTACATTGGCTGGAATGGCACTTCTATGGCCACACCCGCTGTCGCTGGCGTAGTGGCACTGGTCAAAAGTGTCCTGCCCAATCTGGCCCCCAACCAAGTCAAATACCTGATTGAAAAGGCCTCCGATGATATGGGTGACAAAGGCTTTGATACTTACCATGGTTATGGCCGAATCAATGTTCACAGAACACTGACTTACGCTTTTATCAAAGCAAAACAGACGCCATAAACACTTCAGAGATTGAGTTGGGCCGCTTGCAGCGGCATGACCGAAGTAAACTCAACCAGAGGTACCGGCAAATCAGGATCTTCCCCCAAAGGCAGATCCTGTTTGTCTGCGGGAATCTGAGAATAGTCGAGAAAGCCCACCACCGCATAGGGATTCATTTCAAACAGAGTGGCAACATGGTTCAGGGCCGATTCTTCTAAATAGACGGCGAGGCAGTTTTCACAGAAATGGCAAGGCAAAACACAGACCACCGCTTCCCCACTTTCATTGATCATCATGAGACGCTCGTCTTGGGGAGCGTTTAAGTGTTTATCACAGAGGATACATTGCTGGGGAATGCCCACGGAACTGACAATGGCCTGGCGTTGTTTTAAATGGGGCAGGGGTTCAAACGCGGTGTTTAACATCGTTATAACTCCGGGTGACGAAGATGCCAATCAGTGGCAGACTCATAGGCTTGGGCCAATTGGTAAATGGCGGTCTCAGCCAGTGGTTTGGCCATGATTTGCAATCCAATTGGCAGATTCTGACTGTCGAAGCCACAGGGCAAAGAGAGGGCAGGAATGCCGACCAGATTCACGGGTACCGTTAAAATATCCGTGAGATACATACTCAGGGGATCTTGCTGTTTTTCACCCAAACGAAAAGCGGTGATCGGCGAAGTGGGAGAAATCAGAAAATCAAAAGTCTCAAATTGAGTCTGAAAGTCTTCAATTAAAAGTGTGCGAACTTGTTGGGCCTTTTTATAATAAGCATCGTAATAGCCCGAAGAGAGCGAATAAGTGCCCAACATAATTCGGCGTTTGACCTCATCCCCAAAGCCTTCATTCCGGCTCTGGGTATACATCTCGACCAAGTTTGAAGCCTGGGCAGACCGATGCCCATAGCGCACGCCATCAAAGCGGGCCAAATTCGAACTGGCTTCGGAGGTAGCAATCAAATAATAGGCTGCGAGGGCATATTTTAAACGCGGCAAGCTGGTCTCAGCAATAATTGCGCCTTGACTTTCAAAGACCCCCAAGGCCTTTTCAATCGCATCACGCACTTCAGGCTCGACTCCCTCTGCCAGCATTTCACGCGGCACACCAATCTTCAGGCCGCGAATATCTTTGCCCAAATCACGGCTAAAATTTTCAGAGGGCAATTTGAGCGAGGTGGAATCGGCAGGATCATGACCGGCAATCAAATTGAGAAGTGTTGCATTGTCGCGCACTGTTAAAGTCAAAGGACCAATTTGGTCAAGTGATGAGGCATATGCCACCAGGCCATAGCGCGAAACCCGGCCATAGGTCGGCTTCATACCTACCACGCCACAAAATGCTGCGGGTTGACGAATACTGCCCCCGGTGTCCGATCCCAGGGCCCAGGGAGAGGCACCCGCAGCCACCAATGCAGCGGGTCCCCCACTGCTTCCGCCGGGGACGCGCTCTAGGTCCCAGGGATTCAAACTGGTGTGAAAGGCCGAGTTCTCATTGGATGAACCCATCGCAAATTCGTCCATATTGGCTTTGCCCAAAATCGGCAAACCCGCATTTAAGAGTTTTTGACTCACTGTGGCTTGGTAGGGTGGCACAAAATTGCCCAAAATCCGAGAGCCACAGGTGGTGGGATGCTCTGCCAAACAGATATTATCTTTGAGCACGATCGGAATATCTTGAAAATCTGATTGGCCACTGCTCAGGCGAACGGGTGTATCAAAACAATTTAGATAGCCCTGAATCTTTTTTTCGACCCTGTTAGCGCGTTTTTGGTAGATGTCTAATATGTCAGAGGGCTGAATTTCACCCGTTTTGAGCAGCTTGCTCCAGGTAGAAGCGGAGGTATAAAACATGCCAAATCTCCTCGCATTCGTGGCAACAATTAAGCGATATACCAGCAATATACCAGGGAAAAAGCCGACAGTGTATACAATTAAGCCTTAGCCGGGGTATTGCAGGTTTTTAATTTATGCTAAAATAGCTACTTAAATAGAAGCCCATAGAAGCCTGCTTGAATCTGAATTTACATTTGTGAGCTGTAGTTACGTTTTTTTTTCGCAATTTTGATAGGCTAAAATAAGAAATAAAGGGTTACAAGGTATTTTTTAAGTGTTTGTTCGTCCAAGATTACTCGTTGTAGAAGATGAACCCGATATCCTAACACTCCTGGAACGCATTCTTCAGGAAGAGAACTATGAAGTGCTCAAAGCCCCCACTGCCGAAAGGGGATTGGAGATCATCGAAGAAACCCTGCCCACAGCTATTGTTGCTGATATCAACTTGCCCGGCATGAGTGGACTCGATTTTTGCAAACGTGTGAAGAGACATTACCCAGAAATCCCAGTGCTGTTTCTTTCGGGCTTGACCGATGAGTTTGATAAAGTGCTCGGCCTCGAACTGGGTGCAGAAGACTATATCACCAAACCCTTTAATGTACGTGAGTTTAAAGCACGTATCAAGGTGATGTTGCGCCGAGTCACCCAACCCCCCCCTAAACCAGCCATACCCAGCGGTCAAAAGCGCGAAATCACAGCAAACCTCTTTATTGATGTGCTCAAACGTCAGGTCTTTATCGAAAAAATCGAAGTGCAATTGACCAAAAAAGAATTTGATATCTTGATGTTATTGGCCTCTCGGCCCGGTCAGGTCTTTACCCGCGAGCATATTCTTGATGTCATTTGGCACGATGATGCAAACGTCAGTGACCGCACTGTGGATGTACATATTGGTCGTCTGCGGGAAAAAATCATCGTTGATCCCGAAAAGCCCCCCCATGTCGAGACCGTCAGAGGGGTTGGTTATCGCTGCAACCCACATATTGTTGTTGAAGTGGTAGACGTTTAAATCGTTTAATTCCGATTGCCCCTGGAGCTTGTCATGCCCATTTCCGCCAATTGGCTAGAGACAGCAGTTGCGCTTTTGCAAGCCAGAAAATTGCCAGAATTGGTGCAATTCGCTCAGGCCGTTTTGGCTCAGTCCCCAAATTTGGACGAGGCAGCAGTCAGAGACAGAGCCCATGCCCATTATTTTTTGGGCTTAGCTTGGGCTGAAAGCAAACCGGAATTTGCCTTGGCAGCCTTTTTACAGGCTTTAAATGCGATTCCCAACCACCCAGATTATCTCCGCCAGACGGGTCATTTATTGCGGAGAATGGGCCAAGAAGCTGAAGCTCTGGGCTATTACCAGCAGGCCGTGACACAGTATCCAGATCAGCTCAGCGCCCGGCTTAATTTGCTACAGATGTTGCGGCAAATGCGGGCCTGGGATGATTTGCTGGTTCAACTGGACCTTGCTCTGGTGCAATTCCCAGAGGATATCCATTTAATCGAGCGCGAAAATGGCTTGCGTATTTCGGCCCAACAAGGGCTGGCAGATTCAGCCCTCATCGCCCAAGACTACCCTAAAGCATTAAATCACTTCCAACAGGCTTTTCTCCTTCAACGTGGAAATCCCTGGTCTGATTTGGATTCGGAGTTTAAACCGAAGGAAATACAAAGGCCAAGCTCTGATCTGCCGGCAGAAATCAGCAGAGATAAATGGGTCCATGATCTTGAGCAATGGCTTTGGCTAGATCAGCAGAGGCTTTTGCCCAAACAAGCGCAAGCGAGTTTACCTGAAATTCAGCAGATTGCCTCCAAACTATCAGAAGATTCCCGCAACACTTTGTCTCTCTCACCTGAGCAACAAACACGCTTGAAACATTGTTTCAACGCCCCCATCCACTGGCCCCAACCAGCTTATTCAGGTCCCTTGCTCAATCCAGATTTGGACTTCGAGGCGCTTGAAAACAGCTTTTTAAAATCGCCAGTTCCCCTGCTTTGGTTTGATCACTTTCTCAGCATTGAGGCCTTAAACAGCTTGCGACAATTTTGTTTGGGTGCCACACTTTGGCGTGATTATTATGCCGACCAGGGCTATCTGGGTGCATTTATGGATGATGGATTTGTTTCACCTCTGCTGTTAAAAATAGCAGAGGCGCTGCAAATCGCCTTCCCCAGAATTTTGGGAGAAAAAGCCCTGCATTATCTCTGGGGCTTTAAATATGGTTCATCCAGCCAGGGAATCCGCCTTCATGCTGACCAAGCCCAAATCAACCTCAATTTTTGGCTCACACCCGACAGTGCCAATCTAAATTCCGCGGGGGGAGGGTTACAAGTATACGACCGCAGCGCGCCATCAGACTGGAACTTCCAGGACTACAACGATCAGTCCAGCCAGGCCCGGATTCAAGCCTATCTTTTGCATTCAAAGGCCCAATTGACACAGATTCCCCACCGTCAAAACCGAGCAGTACTCTTTCACTCACGGCTATTCCACCGCACGGACCCGCCGCAATTTAAACAGGGTTATGAAAACCGGCGTATCAATGTTACCATGCTGTTTGGGTAACCCCCGCAAGGAAGGAATGTGGCTTGAGCGATCGCGATTCATTTATTCAGCCGTTTAAAAACCGGCTATTTGAGATCTTTAACGCGTCTTCATCTGGCCAGGATCCTTACCGTCAAAGCACGTATCAGCGTCAACAGCGCAAAAAAAAAGGTGCGAAACCTGAAGTCGGCGAAGACTGGGATCAGGAATCGCAACTCTTCTTTGATGATTTTATCTCTCTCGATGAAGAAAAAATTACCCATGGTCTGAACAGGGCCCAGGTGCGCAAAGCCTTTGACCGCAAATTCAGAACATCTACCCGCAGCGATGAGCTGGCTCGGGAAATGGAAATCATCGAAGACACCTTTGGCACCCAGGGAGTCTCTCCCGAGACAACGTCTGCCAAACTCGAAAAACTGGCTGGGTTTATCTCAGATTTTGAGCAATTGATTCGCAGTCGGGCCCCTTCTGTAGCGGGTCGCTTTCAACTTTTTTCGCTGCCTGCCCTGCGCCGCCTCAAAGAATGGGGCATGCAGGCAAAAATCTTACAGAACCTCGTGTGGCTGCGGATCATCCACCGCATGCAATTGGAAGTGCTCGACAATCCTGAGGCATTTTTACATGTTCAACTCTGCTTGCAGGCGCTGGACCTGCCTATGCGCCATATGGAGCTTCAGCGTTTTATTGAAAGACACCTGATTGACCTGCCCTCATTTGAATCTTTATTGCACCAGACTTACCATTATTTGGAGCAAAATGCACGCATTTTTGAGGCGATGGAAAATGAAATGCGCTTGTTGAGTATGCAGGTTCAGCCTTGGTTTTTGCACTTGATAGGCAGACCCTATCTCAACCTCGAAAAACGACTGGGCAAACGCCACCTCGAAAACCGCTATTTGCGGCTCAAATCCCAAATGATGGAAGTCCAACGCCAAGTCAAACATTTGGAAAAGAGCCAAAGTTCTCTGGCCCATTTTTTGGGCGAAAAAGCTGAATTACTTCAGGCTTGGCAAGGGTTAGAGGATCATTTGGTCGCATTGCTAGAATTGCTTGATTTGAGCAAAAGTGAAGCCGAGGTCAATGGCGAGCAGAAAGCAGACATGCTGAGGCGTTTGGGTATCCTTGAGCCGATTCCCAACTCAGTGAACGCGCTGTTTCAACTTGAATATTTGGTGCAATTATTGGCCCAATTGCAAAATCGAGATTTTTTTGACAGCCCTGAACGCCCCGATGTCTATGTCGCCCCTTTGACCTTGCGCCAATTGCAGAGTATCAAAAGCCAAGACCTCGCGGCTTTGGAGAAATGGGCCATTTTTAAAGTGCAACAGGTTTTGCTGCTGCAAAATGAGACGCTTAGGCCGACGTTTTTGGCTTGTCAGCAGGCGCAAGTCCCGTCGAAGTAACTCGCCCGTCGCGCAATTGAATTGTACGATGGCTGCGGGCCGCCAAGTCGAGATTGTGAGTGACAAAGACAATCGCCAGGTCTTCAGTGCGATTGAGTTCATGTAATAGCCCAAATACCTGTTCGGTATTTTCTGTGTCGAGATTGCCTGTGGGCTCATCAGCCAGAATCAAAGGCGGGTGATTGCATAGGGCACGGGCAATGGCCACGCGTTGCTGTTCGCCCCCACTTAACTCCACCGGCCGGTGCTTGAGACGGTGGCTCAAACCGACCCGCTCAAGCAATTCACTTGCACGTTTTTCAGCCAAATTCCGGGGCTTTCCTGCCAAAAGCTGGGGAATAACAACATTTTCAAGCGCACTGAATTCAGGCAATAAAAAGTGAAATTGAAAGACAAAGCCAATTTCTTTTTGGCGCAGCTCCGTCAATTCAGGATCTTTCATTTGTGATGTGCGCTGGTTATTGACCCAGATTTCGCCTTGACTGGGACGATCAAGGGCCCCCAAGAGGTAGAGCAAGGTCGTTTTACCGCTGCCACTGGGGCCCGTTAAGGCTACAAATTCGGCTTTTTCGACCTGGAGACTGACATCATATAAAACAGGGGTTAATAATTGTTTGCCCAGGGTTTTGCCAATCGAATCGGCCCTGAGGACGGGTGGAGCAGTCTTTGGTAGACGCAAGGGTAGACTCATTGCGCAATGCCAGTGAGTTCAAGCCACCAAGGTGGAGATGAATAAACTGAACGCACATCATGATAGAAAGGCGAGTTAAATGCCCCAGTCAATGCGGGCAGGCCTGATGGGCGTGACGATAAAACCGCACGGGTGAAAGTATGCTGACGGGTAATATCCATACTCCCAGTATAGAAGATTCTCAACCCAAGCTGAAGTTGTCACATTCAAATCTTAAACCAGGGCATCCAACTCGTTCTGTGCTTCGCGCCAAATGATTAAAGCCTGTTCATATTCAGATTCGAGTTCCGCCTTTTTGCCAGAATCCACCGTTTGGGCCAACAATGCCTCGAGATTTTGGCAGGCCTTTTCCAAACCCGGCAATTTTTTCTCCAACTGCTGGCGTTTGCGCTTGAGTGCCTTTTGAGCCTCGTAGGCCTCTTTACCGCTCAAAGCAGGTGAGGCTTGTTTCTCGGCCTGTTTTTCAGATTTGGCGGCTTCCGTCTGTTGGCTTAGAACCGTGCGCTCTTTGAGAGAGACATCGCGACTGAGGTGATCTGTACCGTATTTTTCCAGATATTCAGCATAAGTGCCTTTGTAGTCGAGAAAGCCCTCAGGTTTGACTTCAAGAATACGGGTCGCCACCCGCGATACAAAATAGCGGTTATGACTGACCAGAATCAAGGTGCCAGTGTATTGTGCCAGGGCTTCGGTCAACATATCTATGGCTTCAAGATCCAAGTGGTTGGTGGGTTCGTCCAAAAGCAGGACATTGCTGGGTTCAAGCATCAGCTTGGCAAAGATCAGCCTGGTTGCTTCACCCCCACTGAGGATCGTCAGCTTATTTTTGACATCGTCGCCCGAAAATAACATCCGACCGAGTAAATTGCGAATCTGACCCACTGGAGCGGTGGCATCAAAGCCATAGAGCCAATCAAAACAGGTTTGATTGCCCTTGAGCAAATCGTGATAATCCTGAGGAAAATAACCTGGGCGGGCTTCATGGCCCCAGGTTACCGTGCCCGAATCGGGGGCCAAGAGCTCCATCATGATTTTGAGCAAGGTGGATTTGCCCACACCGTTGGGGCCAATAATGGCCAAGCGATCACCCCGTTCGATTTCGACATCGAGATTGCGAATAACCTGTTTATCCTCAAAGGATTTAGACAAATTCTGAACAGCCAAAGGAATGCGCCCCGAAGTCACATTGGGTTTAAATTCAAAGGTCGGGTAGCGACGCGAAGAGGGAGTAACCTGGATATCTTCCATTTTTTCGAGTTTTTTAACCCGCGATTGGGCCTGCGAAGCCCAACTGGCATTGGCTTTGAAACGTGAAATAAAGGCCTGCATATCCTCTTTTTTCTTTTCTTGGTTGGCAATCGCCCGTTCGGTTTGATCTTGGGCCAGCTCTTTGGCGGCCAAAAAAGCGTCATAATTGCCGGTATACATGCGAATGGTGCCGAAGTCGATATCCAAGATATGGCTACAGACCGAATTGAGAAATTCACGGTCATGGGAAACCACAATTAAGAGACCAGGAAAACTGCGCAAATGTTCTTCGAGCCATTTAATCGAGAAAATATCCAAGTGATTGGTGGGTTCATCCAAGAGCAGCATTTCGGGTTGACTAAAGAGCAATTGGGCCATCAAAACCCGCAATTTATACCCCCCAGAGAGAGTCTTTAGCTGCTGTTCATGTAATTCGGTGGGTATACCCAAGCCATCGAGCAGACGCGCCGCATCACTCTCTGCGCTATAGCCATCCAATTGAATGATTGTGTCTTCGGCCTCGGCGTAGCGCTCTGCGTCGAGCAAGTCCATTTGTGGCTTGCTTGAGAGTTCATCTTGAACCAAGCGGGCTTCCCAGAGTTTGGGACGGCCTTGAATCACGGTGTCGATAATCCGGCAATTTTCAAATGCAAAATGGTCCTGACGCAAATAGCCCAACGACGCATGTTTGGGCCAATTGACCTGACCGCTGTATTCCTGGGTTTGGCTGGTGAGAATTTTAAGTAAAGTAGATTTGCCGGTGCCATTGGCCCCGACCAAACCATAACAATGGCCTGGAAAGAGTTGAAAATTGACGCCCTGAAAGAGGACGCGATCGGCAAATTCAAGCGTGAGATTGTTGATTTCTAGCATGGTGAATATCCTGTATGGGTTGGCTCTATCTGGCTCTACTTTAACAAACCTGAACCACTTTGGCAGTATTTAGCCCAGCGAGAGTGATGGACCTGGGGCAGCAATTGGCTTCGGGCAGAGGTACGTGGTAAGATGCCTGCTGGAATCTTGCACTGAAAATAGAAGGGGAAAAAGCACCCATGCAATTGGCAATCGTGGTGGGCAATGTGGTGGCCAGCCGCAAAGAAGAGAGCCTCAAAGGCATCAAATTGATGATCGTGCAAAAAGTCAACGCTCAGAACACCCCCACCGGCGCTCCTTTTATTGCGATAGATGCCACCACCCAAGCGGGTGTGGGAGATCTGGTCTTTATTGAAAGTGGACGCGAGGCGGCCCTGGGTATTCCTGGCTGGTTTAACCCTGCAGATCAGGCCATTCTGGGGATTGTCGATCAGGTTCATGTGGAAGCTGTGGCAAACTGATTCCCACCAAGAGATCAGCCACTTCTTTGAGTTCTGAGGGCAGATCGGTAAAAGTCACAACGCCATCATCATCGACGAAGATCTCAATACTGTTGGTTTTGGACCCGATTGTCTGATTGGATTTGTCCGGTATAATATTCACTTTTAAACCGCCGCTCCTGAACTTTTCCCAGGGCATCTTCCAAGAAAGCAGTTAAATCTGTGCAGACGGGCCCCTGAGCGCCCATTACCTCAATCAGAATTTCGCCAGTGGGATCGATGCGAATTTGAAATTCAGCCTGACTCATTTAACTCTCCTTCAGAAATTGCCTGATAATGCCTACTTCCACTTAAACATATTCAGAGGCCAAGGTTCAAGCGCTTTGTGCTTAAGCACTTGGAGTGGTATCCGAAGTTTCCAGCCCCCACTCCTTGATACGTAAAAATGCTGCGAGATAATCTTCAAAATTCCCTGTGTCTGCAGCTTCAATTTCAGCCTGCTTTTTCAGAGAGTTTTGCACCATTTGCTTAAAAGTGCTTTCGTCTGAGACAGAGAGTTCATATGTTTTTAATTGGCTCATATGCGACTTGGAAAGGGCTGTCATCCACTCAGTAAAGGGCTGACCACTGGCCTGAAAATCTGCCAGCACTTGGGCCGAAGGCGTGCGATCGGGGTCATCAAGTTTGGCCCGTTCACGCGCCAAAAGCGGCCCATAGAGAGGTAAATCACGGTTTTTATCCAAGCTTTGGGCCAAGGGTTCAAGGGCCTCAAAAATCGAGTAACCCCAGTCCTTGAGAGAGATACTGCCCTCTGGGCGCAGTAGACGCATGCCCTGTTGCCTACCTTGTATGGCAACCCAATGCTGGTTTTCATTCACCAATTCAAGCTCTGCACTGCCAATCGGAGGATTGGGGTCGAGCAAACAATGCAATAAAAAGAGTCTGACAAAATTTAATTGGTCGGCAGAAACCCCCAGCAAATCAAACGGATTTACATCCAAAGCTCGAACCTCGACATAGCCAATGCCCCGGCCACGCAAGGCCGTAAAGGGACGTTCTCCTGGCAAGGGTGGCTGCTTGGGACGAATCAAAGCATAGTGCTCATTTTCAATCTGCAAAATATGGGTATTGAGTTGCAGGTATTCTCCATTTTGGGTCTTGTCAAAGCGCAGAAAACTGCTGCACTCGCTGTTGATGGCTTTGTAAAGTCCCGCCAGGTATTCGGTTAAGCTGTTGTAATTGATCGAGTAGGTGCAGCGATTGGAATTGACATAACCCAATCGGCTCATGCGCAGCGATGTTGCCATTGGGCCATAAAGGGCCTTGTCGTTGCGAATCACTTCGGGCATCTCGCGGGCTTCAAAAACCGGGTCCGCCAGGGGTGCTGCACCAAAGAGATAAGCCAAAAGCCAACATTGGCGTAAATAATTGCGCATGAGACCGAGGTAATTTTCAGAAATAAAATTTGGAAGGCTGGATCGGGTTTGCACCTGATCATAGATAAATTGCCAAAAGTCCATGTGGAAAG
The DNA here is from genome assembly GCA_964598905.1 of uncultured Candidatus Sericytochromatia bacterium. Lineage (GTDB taxonomy): Bacteria > Cyanobacteriota > Sericytochromatia > UBA7694 > UBA7694. The sequence goes on from CAZRFI010000001.1 coordinate 64,175, forward strand.
AATAGTTGAAATGGATGCCTGAGATAACCTGCATTTGTTTGCCATAGCGATGGGCCAAGCCGTTGCGGTAGATCTCTTTGATCCGCCCCTGGTGGGAAGCGCCAAATTGGGCGATCTGAATCTGATTTTCTTGGAGTGCTGGGGGCATGCTTTGAAACCAAATCTGTTCATTGACGGGCAAAGTTTGGGCTGCAAAGGCATGTAACCGGGTCTGGTATTCGAGCAGGGAGTCAATCGCTTGAAAGGGGGGGGTAATCAACTCCAATTGGGATTCAGCAAAGTCTGTGGTAATTTCTGGGTGAGTCAAGGCAGACCCCAGTGCCAAAGGATGTCCGGTTGAAGCCAAAGTTCCAGTGGGTCCCACACGCAGGGCTTCCCGTTCTAGACCCGCCTGGTATTGCTCTAATAAAGCCAATTGAGCAGGCTCGGCAAAAAGATTCAGCCATTCACTGTAGGGGAGAGTATACGTCATGAAACACCTTTCTCAGCCTGCTGAGATTCACGAATTATTCATTGCAGCAGATAGGCCCTATTATACCTTGGTCTGAATGCGGTTTTCGGTTCTGGATTTTAGCTTTTAGGCAAGCTAACTGTTCCCTCACAGCTATTACTCGACAGCGAATACCTATTCCAAAGATGTCGTTTGCACCGGTTCTGTGGTAAAATTTTTTTATCATATTCGGCAACAGACAAACCCTCAGTGCTGGCCCTCTGTGCTGGTCGGACTGAATCGCCGATGGTAACGCATAATTTTATGTATTAATGTATTAGAACGGGACTCGAACCTTGACAGATACAGCAAAACAACCAAAGTCCAAATTGACCATTACCCGGGGAGGCACCCAAGGGAAAGAATTTCATCTGGAAACAGATGTAATTGCAATCGGACGCTGGGACCCCGATGGCGGTGCGTTCCCAGAGGTAGACCTGACCAATGACGATATCGAAGCCAAGATTTCCCGCAAACACGCCAGAATTTTGTTCCAAGAGGGCAAATTTTTGCTTGAAGATATGGGCAGTCTCAATGGAACGTATATCAATCGCGGTCCACGTTTGATTCCGGGTGAACCTCAAGAAATCAAACACGCCGATGAGCTGATCATGGGCAAAACCTTTTTTAAATTTGACATCGAAGGCGCAGAATAATCCCTCCTGTTTGGGTAATCTGTTCTTGTCCCTGAGCCACAGTCTGGGTATTCCGTATTTTTATGAAAGACCCCTGTGTTACAATCAGAGTGAATGTATCAAAGAGGTTGACTCCGGCCCACCATGCCCCGCAATAATGCCCTGATTTCTCAATTCATCCGCGGTGAAGAACGGCGACAGTTCAAAGATATTATCAAAGCCTTGGCTTTGGTGATTGACTTAGCCGAAGGTTACGATGCCCAACATGGGTATAATGTGGCCCTCAGTTCTGTTCAATTAGGCAAATACATGGGCCTGGGCCCAGACAAATTGCGCAACCTTTTTTACGCTGGCCTCTTACACGATGTTGGCGAGGTGGGGTTTCCAAAAGAAACCGAAGACTATGACTATTTTGAGTGGCAAGATAATCCATACATCCGTCCCCATCCCCTGATTGGTGAAGCCATCGTCTCACACTTGCCAACCCTCAAGCAAGCTGGCGAAATTATTCGTTCTCACCATGAGTCTTGGGATGGTACTGGTTACCCAGACAAGCTCAAAGCTGACAATATTCCGATAGAATCTCAAATTCTGGGCCTGTGTGATACCTTCGATGTGGCCGGTTCTGTATACGCCGATAAATCGACCCTGAGTCAGCGCTTAAGCCCCGTCTTGCGCAAGCGCTTTTCACCGGATGTGATTCAGTACTTTAAAAAAATGCTCGCCGAGGCAGAACTCTGGGGGGCGCGCAATTTTAACCAAATGGCCTGGCAAGAACTGGGGATCGATGCGGTGGATTTGGCGCTATTGCTCGATGTCGAAGTGGACTATTTTAAAGTCACACTCAAGACCTTTGCCCACGTCATTGACGCCAAACACCAATACACCAAAGGCCACTCTCTGCGGGTAGGGGCCCTTTCGCGCCGAATCGCCTTGGAAATGGGTTTCGTTGAAGAAGAAGCCTCCACAATTGAGCGTGCAGGCTTTTTGCACGACGCGGGTAAAGTGGGAATTTCGCGCTGTATATTAGACAAGCCGGGTCCCTTAACAGATGTCGAATATGGCCGCATCAAGGCCCATCCGGGTATGTCTTCAGCTTTGCTCAAAACAGTGCAATGCCTGAGTGATCACGCCCCCTTGGTACGCCACCACCATGAGCGGTTCGATGGGTTTGGTTATCCAGATAAACTTAAGGCCGAAGATATCCCGATCGGCAGCCGGGTTTTGGCTGTGGCGGATACCTATGACGCCATGACCAGCGACCGGGCCTATCGTCAAGGCCTGCCCGATCGGGTGGCCCGTGAAGAAATCATCAAATACAGTGGCAAAATGTACGACCCCGATGTGGTTGAGGCCTTTCTCAAAATCAGCGGCGAAGAAATTCGCCAGATCTTTACCGAAGCTGAGCAAAGCTCCTCACTCATCTATTAATCAGCTCTGGGGATTAAATCTTGAGATGCATTAAGAAATAGTTCATTTTCTTGCGCCACCAGGGCCAATCGTGGTTGACATCATGTCCCCAATAGTCAATCCAAGCCGGTATCTCTAGGTGGATCAAAATTCGCTCCAATTGGTGGGTGTCTTCGAGCATTTTGTCTTCCCATGCCCCTTGACCGACCGAGACGATGATTTGACTTTCCCGCAAGAGTTTGAGTTGTTTGGGATCTTTTAAGCCACGCAGATAAAAGAGCGGGGTGTGATAAAAGACCTGGCTGTCCATATAATCGCCAATAAACAGTTGTAGGTCATAGACCCCACTGATCGCCAAGAGTGAATCAAAGACATCTGGGTGGCGAAAAAAGAAATTGGCCGAATGATACCCGCCCATTGAACAGCCCGTGGTTAAAATCCGCTCAGGATGACCTGGGTTGTTTTCTCGGATAAAAGGCAAGACCTCATTAATCACATAGCTTTCGTATTGCTCGTAACGCGCCACTCTGGCTGGTACTGACAAATGGGGATGGGTCCAGCTTTGGGCATCAATGCCATCAACTGTGTAAATTTGCAGCCGTCCCGCTTCAATATAGGGCTTGCAGACTTCAACCATACCAAAGTCCTCAAATTCAAAAAAGCGCCCTTCTTGCGTTGGGAATACCAGCATCGGCTTGCCCGAACTGCCATAGACTTTGAGTTCCATCTCTTGTCCCAATTTGGGACTCCACCAGCGGTGGTATCCAATGTGCATGATTATCTCCTTGACTCACAAACAAATCTAAAAAAAGAAACCGGCCTGTCCACCCAGACTGAAGGTCCCCCCTGGCCAGAGTGCGACTTCGGTTGTCTCTTTGGCTTGATATGGGCTGTTTAAATAGCTCCGCACTTCCAGATTGAGATGCAAACTGTTGTTCCAACTGTATTCCACCCCAAATCCGCCATGGCCACCCAGTCCAAATGGGGTCAAATCAGGGTTGGCTGAAATCAGGGGATCAATGCCAAGAAAGAGATAGGGGCGCATCGGCAGGTTATAAGGGGTGTTAATCATAAAGGCCAAACTGCCACTGAATTTAAACAGGGGATACCCTGCCATAGCCGTTTGCAAACCATAGAGCAAGCGCCAATTGGGTGAGAGGTCACTAAATCCCGCGAGGCCCATAAATTCGGTTGTTTCACGCCCAAAGGCAATAATCCGTTTGCCTGTACTGTCAAAGCGCTCGCGTTGTTTGCCCAGAGGAGCAAAAACGGTCTCCTGGGAAAAAGCCAGACCGTGTGCAGCAAACACTGGCTGTGCTGGGATTACAAGCGAAACAGCACAGCCATAAAATGCTGAAATTCCCAAAACGATGCGTGAGCTGAGCAATGTTCTCATTTCGGAACAAAATCCGGGCTAAAATCGCAATCCGCCAAATGTTGGGTACGGTTAACATAGCGAATATATCGGCGAGTGCCCTCCAAGCCAATCAGACTCAAAGAGGTATTGTCGATACAGATAAACACATTCTCAGCCGGGGAAACCCCAGCCACAACACCCAAGAGAGCGCGGATAAAACCACCATGGGTGACAATCACTCCCCGAGCCTGGGGCGGTTGACTGGCGACAAACTGGTCAAGAAAACTGCGGGCCCGATCCCAGAGTAATTCGCGTGATTCACCTTCGGGTACAGCGCTCCAGTCGCGAACTTGTTTAAACTTGGCACAAATTTCCGGGTGCAATTCCAGAGCCTCGGACCAAGTCAGGCCCGAAAAAATCCCTGAACTAACTTCGATAAGCTGAGCATCGGTGGGTATGTGGGTGATACTCAGCGCACGGGCAATGGTTTCTGCCGTTTGGTAAGCACGTTTAAGCGGACTGGCTAGAAAAAAATCCGGTGAAGCTTGAGAATAGTGGGTTTTGAGATATTCAGCAACACAGGCGGCCTGTTGCCGACCCAGATCAGAGAGGGAATAATCTACATGGCCCTGCATGACGCCCCGCAGGTTGCCCTCAGATTCAGCATGTCTGACCAGCAATATTTCCAAAGCGCAGTGTCCTTCGAATCTTTATAAAAACGGAATCAAACCCGGTGGGAAAACCCCCACCGGGAAAAAGGGAAATTAAATAACTGCGGCAGCTTGAAGCTGAGAGGCAATTTCGGCCAAAATGGCATTCATACCATTGAGGTCTCCACCTGCACGAATGGCAGCACCAACACCGATGCCCTGGGCACCCGTGGCAATCGCTGAAGACAGATTGCCTGCATGCAGCTTGCCGCTGACCAAAACAGGAATGCTCACGGCTTCACGGATGGGAGCCACATGGCTGAGATCACCGGAAATATTTTCAATTTGCAACAGGTCGGCCCCTGCCGCTTCGATTTGGCGAGCCAAATCGATTTGGGTTTGCAGATCGAGCACACCTGGAACCGTCACACAGACGGGAACACGGCCCTGTATCAAAGTGGTCAATTCGCGGGTCCACTGCAATACCATTTCGGGCGAAATTAATGCGCATCTTTCATAGATGGGAGCAAAATTTCCCAGTTCAACGAGGTCGGTGCCCCATTCGAGGGAATCTGCGAGCTCGGCAGGCGAGAGTGAAGAGACAAAAACCAAGAGATCGGTATTGGCTTTGACCCATTTGACACTTTCGGCATGAACAGAGAGGTCGATCGAAATTGCATTCCCCTGAGCGGCCTGTGCAACGGTCCGAATTTCCTCGGCATTAAAGTTTTCAATCCCGGCAATCACTTTGAGAAAGGGTTTTTGGGCCAATAAACGGGCCAGAGTTGGATGTGTCACGCGGAGGCTCCTTTTTAAACATCTTTGAAGTTCTTTTAACCTGACCGGAAGCCCGCTCAGGACATCCCTCAGGATAGCACAGAATCCCAAATTCGTCTCTCAGAAAGACCTCTGCAAAAGCCCAAACATGTTATCTTTGTTTAAGACACGCTCACGTCTGTTAAAAGCGAGGCCACCATGAAACGCTTCTCCATCCCTTTCACCCCCAATGCCCTTTTGGCGCTCTTGCTGCTCAGTTCTCCGCAATTGGCCCAACGCCCCACTCAGGCCCAAACATTGCCAGCTATCCCCAATCAAGCCAATGTATCTTCGGCCCCTATGCGCATGGTCATTTTGCCGTTTAAAAATATCACCCGTTTGCCCGAAGACGCCTGGATGGCAGAGAGCTTTTCCGAAAGCCTGACCATGAGCCTGACCCAAGTCAATAGCCTGCAGGTGATTGAACGCAGCCAGATTCAGGCAGTTTTACAGGAACAGAGCTTTACCCAATCGGCTTTTGTTGACCCCCAAACTGCGCCAGAACTCGGCAAAATTTTGGGTGCGACCAAAGTTTTGATTGGCAATTACCAAAAAATTGGCCCAACCCTGGTGGTCAATACGCGGGTTGTGGATGTCGTTAGTGGTCAAATTGATCCGGGCTTAACGACTCAGGTGCAAGGCCCCTCTCAAGATGTTTTGGCTCTTCAATCCCAGCTCTCTCTGCGTTTTTTAAACAGCCTCAAAGTCAGTCCCAATTTAACGCTACCTAGCCTGACCCGGAATAGCGGGGCCTTTAATTTGTATATGCAGGCCCGAGATCAGGCCCGGCGAGGGAGCAGTGCCGATCTTGCTGCGGCCCAGCGCCTGTTAGATGGCGCGCTCAGAGCCGACCCGCGTTTTTTTGTGGCCCAGGCCAGTTACGCAGATATCCTGGCCCGCAGAGCCCAAGAGACCGAAGCGCCAGCTGAACGCCAGACCCTGCTCGATCGTTCTCTGCAAATGGCCCAGGCAGCTTTAAATTCAGGCGCAACACCTGCCCAGGTCTATCCAGCGCTTGCCAACGTGTATATCGCCAGGGGAGAACGCAGCAAAGGCCTTGAAACCCTGCGTGAGGCACTTAAAGCTCACCCAGAAGACATCGACAGCCTTTTGAGCTACCTTCGCTTCAGTGACTCTGACCCTGACAGCCAACAGTCTGAACTCGAAGCGTTGGGCGTGGACATGGACAATCCCTGGGTGCAATTTGCCTTGGGCAGCCGCTACCTCAAACAGGCACAAATGGCCCTCGAACCTCAAACCGCCGGTGCTTTAAATTTGCTGCGCAAGGCCCAAACCCAATTGCCAGATTATTCTCTGATACCTCTAAGAATTGGCGAAATTTATGTGCTTAATCAGGACTATGCCAAAGCAAATGAAGCCTTTAAATCTGCAATCGGCTTGGACCCGTCTAATTTTTTGGTCTATTTTCTGGCAGCACGGGCCCAACTCAGCGGTCCCAACCAGGCCCAAGTACAAAGCTGGCTGGAACGCAGCATTGCTCTCAACCCCCAATTTGGTTACAGTCAAATGACCCTGGGCTATTTCCACTCTCGCAATGGCAGAACAGATCTGGCTCTTGATTATTTTAAACAGGCCGAGGCCATTTTTCCAGACAATGCAGCCCTGGCTTTTGTGCGTGCCAAAAGCCATTTCACCCGACGCCAATACGAACAGGCCCGCCCCTTTTTGCTGATGGCTTTGCAAAAAATAGGCAGTGATGCCACCGAACAAATTCCCAAAGGGGCCTTGTATTTTAAACTGGGTGAAGTTGAAGCCGATTCGGGTAACATTGCCGAAGCTATTCGCTATTATACCCTTGCCACAGGCGAAGACAGGGCTCATAAAGCTTGGTCTTATCTCAAATTGGCCCGCATTTACTTAGCGCAGAACCAGCCAAAGGAATCCCGTCAGGCCTTTGAACGCTACCTAT
>CAZRFI010000002.1:0-4388 GCA_964598905.1 uncultured Candidatus Sericytochromatia bacterium
GATTGCACCAATAAACTCACTTCAAGATAGGCCTGATCATAAAACAAAACCTGACTTGAGTCAGACAGGCCCGCATCAATCAGGCAAATATCTTGCGCATCTCCATTTTTCAGCACAGCAAAAATATTGCCCGGATGAAGGTCCCCGTGAATGTCCCCTTTATAGGCCCGGCTGAATTTGATGTTTTTGGCTTCACGGGCGTAATAATAAGGATCAGGCAAGTCAACACCTGCCCAGCGAAAGGTTGGTTTTTTCCAAGAGACTTGGAAATGCTGTTGCACAAAGGTGTAAATACGCCCGTCTTTGGGATGCAGACGATAACCCAAAACACCTTCACAAAGGGAGGGAAAAGAAATATCTCTAAGATAAGGCTGTGCATCGAGAGAAAAAGCATCTACCAGACGTTGCCCCACACATTTTAAAGCAGCTGAAAATTCGGTTTGTGTGAGTTGATTTAGTTGCTTCATTTCATGGAGTGGTTTCTGATCATGCGCACGTTGCCAAAAGGTGCAAGTGTAATTTTGCCATTCTCCAGTTTCGCTTGAAACTTTCAGAGTAGTGCTCCAAACCAATTTTGCAAACAGGGCTTGAATCTGGCTAAGATGTTGGTAGCGCTCTTCTTCAGAAATATAATCTGGCCAAGGACTCTGGGAACTGATTTTTAAAACAGTGCGCCCTTCGATTTTGGAAACCCCCAAAAAGCTTTCAACCTCAAGCACTTCAGCGCCAGATTTGCCCTCTTGAAAGCTTTTGACGACCCGCAAATTATCCAGGTCTTCAGAACTAATTTCAGATTGGTTTAACAAGCGTTGAATTAATGCAGGCTTGAGTTGGTCAAATAAAGATTCCACAAAACACCCATAGAGAAAGGTCATTCAATTTGCAAACAGGAATAAAATCTACACAGTTATTGTAACCCAACCCACCCAGAGCAAATGAGAAAGCCTGGAATCACACAGGCCAACATCAGGGCCAGGGCGTTCCCCAACCCCCGCCACCGGGTGTCTCGACCCGCACCCGATCCCCTGCTTCCAATTGCAATTGCACCTTGCCCGGCAAAACCGTCTCCATGCCCGCTTGAATCAGGGTATTGCGTCCCAAACCACCGGGTTCACCGCCATTGAGGCCATAAGGTGTCAGTGCGCGCCGCTCAGTCAAAAGAGTCACAGAAGCAGGTGAGAGCATTTCCAATTCGCGCAGCAGGCCCTCGCCGCCCGGATATTGGCCGATGCCCCCAGAGCCCTTGCGCAGGCAATAGCGCCAAACGCGAAACGGGAAAGCCAGTTCCAGGGCCTCAATCGGGGTGTTGAGGGTATTGGTCATGTGGCTGTGCTGGCCCGAAACCCCTGCTCCCAGGGGCCCACCGCCATGTCCACCGCCCATGGTTTCGTAATAGGCAAAGGGCTGGCCCGCTGTGCTGCCGCCAATGATTAAATTATTCATAGAGCCACAACTGGCAGCAGGAATCAGCTCAGGCAGTGCCTGGGCCAAGGCGCCCAATAAAACATCCACCAGACGCTGAGAGGTTTCGACATTGCCGCCCACCACTGCCGAGGGAAAGCGGGCATTGACCAAACTTCCCAATGGGGCAATCACCTCAATCGGTTCCAGACAGCCACTGTTGGAGGGCACTTCGGCATCCAGCAGGCAGCGAAAGACATAAAAGACAGCTGAGAGGGTGACCGCCAGAATGGTATTCACACAGCCCCGGCTTTGGGGGGCCGTGTCGCTAAAATCCACACGGGCGGTTTCGCCCTGAATCGTGAGCGTAACGGCAATGGCCAAGGGGCCTGCTCCCTGCCCATCGTCTTCGAGGGCATCGGCAAAGGCATAGACCCCATCTGGGATTTTGGCAATCACCGCCCGCATCATGCGGGCGGCATAAACCTGCAACGCTAGTCCCTGTTGGCTTACCACTTCGGGGCCCACACGTTGACACAATGCGACCAGACGTTTGCTGCCAATTTGATTGGCGGCGTGTTGGGCCAGCAGATCCCCTTCGCGTTCAAGGGGGGTGCGCACATTGTTGAGAATCAGCGCCAATAAATCTGCATCGACCCGCCCGCCTTTGCGCCATTTGAGCGGCGGAATGCGCAGCCCCTCTTGAAAGATCTCACTTGAAAGAGGCATCGAACCCGGCGTCATGCCCCCGACATCGGCATGGTGGGCCCGGTTGGCGACATAAAAACGCGGTATTTTTTCGCCATCTAAAAAGACCCCTTCGACCATGGTAATATCTGGCAAATGGGTGCCCCCGGCAAAGGGATCATTGAGCAATACACTGTCACCGGGTTCAAAGCGCAGGGCCTGAATGGCTGCTTGCACTGAAAGTGGCATGGAGCCCAGATGTACGGGCAAATGTTCGGCCTGGGCCAATAATTGGCCTTGGGCATCAAAGAGTGCACAAGAAAAATCTTTGCGCTCTTTGATATTCGAACTGTACGCACTGCGGCAGAGGGCTGCGCCCATTTCCTCGGCCATGGCGCGAAAACGGTGTTTAAAAATTTCGAGTTGGACGGGATCCCATGCGGCGGTCATGGGCATTGCTCCAAACACAGATGGCCCAAGGCATGAAGACGGGCCCGCCAACCGGGCGCGATCAAGGTGGTGGCCGTGTCTTCCAGAATGAGGGCGGGGCCAGAAACCTCTGCCCCGGCGGGTAATTCAGACCGTTCGTAAAAAGGAGTTTCAAGCCAACCTTGGGCAAATCCAACCGATTGAATCATCTGAGGCTTGAGAACCTGGTTTTGAGCCTGAGCAGGCAAAATTTTAGGCTTGGGCAATTCCCGGCTGACACGCAGGCGAATCGTCACCAATTCAGGTGAGATCTCTGGGCGGGAAAAATGGTGCAACTCGAAATGCAAAGCATGGAAGTCGGCCTCAGAGGAAGGTGAGTAGGGCAAATTTAATTCATAAGATTGCCCTGGATAGCGCAGATCTAAACTGGCTTGGCAGTTTAAATCCTGCCAGGGGGCCTTAAAATCCGCTTCAGCTTGCGCTCGCAGCCGCTCAAAAGCCAATTCCAGGACCTCAGTTTCTCCCCAGGGCACTTCACTTAATACTGTGCGGGCATAGTCCCGGATTTCGGCAGCATAGAGCATGCCCAAGGCCGAAAATACCCCTGCGAAGGCGGGAATGATAATCTTGCGAATGCCCAGGGATTCCGCCAGTTCGCAGGCATGGAGCCCCCCTGCTCCACCAAAACAAAAAAGTTGAAATTCAGCCGGGTTTTGGCCCTTTTCGACAGAGACCACGCGCAGGGCCCTTTCCATCCGTGCATTGGCCACCGACAAGGCCCCCAAAGCCACCGCCATGGCAGATATGCCGAGTTTTTGGCCCTGCGTTTCAAACGCCGCTTGCAAAGGCGCTGTTTGCAAAGACACATGCCCACCGAGCTTGCGTGTGGCGGGAATCCGGCCCAAAAAGACCTGCGCGTCGGTCACGGTTAATGATTGGCCTTTGCCATAACAGAGCGGGCCCGGATCTGCACCCGCACTTTCGGGGCCAACCCGCAGCGCTCCGCCGGCATCCACCGAGATCAGCGAGCCTCCGCCTGCGCCCACGGTATGAATGGCCAACATCGGCAATTTAATTGGAATACCGCTGATCACGGCTTCACTTTGCAGGGGCAAATGCCCGTTGAGCAAGGCAACATCGGTAGAAGTGCCGCCCATATCCAGAGTCAATAATTGTGTCTCACCCAGACGTTTGCCTGTTTCCCAGGCGCCAATCAAGCCACCAGCAGGCCCAGAGAGCACAGAACTGACAGGTTTGTCTGCCACTTCTTGCAGGCTCAGACTGCCCCCATTGGACTGAATCAGGCGACAGGGCAAATCTTGCAGACCAGCCAGCAGTGAAACCATATATTTTTGCATGATGGGCATGAGGCAGGCATTGGCCGTGGTGGTCGAGAAGCGCTCGTATTCGCGGTATTCAGGCAAGATTTCATGCGAAACAGAGACGATATAGCCCCGCTCGCGCAGGGCTGCTGCCAATAATTGTTCGTGTAAGGGATTGCGATAGCTGAAAAGCAGGCAGAGCGATACCGCTTCAATTCCGGCGGGCAATGCTTCCAGGTAAGTTTGGATCTGTGCCTGATCCAAGGGCCGAATCACCTCGCCTTGGCTGCCGATGCGTTCATCGATTTCAAAGATATCTTCGCTCAAAACCAACGAAGCAGGGAGCTGGCTGTGTAAGGCATAGAGCAGGGGCCGGTTTTGGCGGCCAATGCCTAACAGGTCCTTAAAACCTGAGGTGATCAACAGGGCCGTGCGTGCCAATTTGCGTTCTAACAGCGCATTGGTGGCCACGGTTGTGCCATGTACCAGCGATTTAATCGGGCTTGGGTTTGGCACAGTGCTCTCGCTTTCGGCCTGCAAAACACGCAG
>CAZRFI010000002.1:4488-21812 GCA_964598905.1 uncultured Candidatus Sericytochromatia bacterium
TAATCGGGCTTGGGTTTGGCACAGTGCTCTCGCTTTCGGCCTGCAAAACACGCAGGCCCGCCAAGACTGCTTGGGCTGGATTGGCGGGGCAAGATACAACTTTGTGGACGCGCAATTGGCCTTGGTCAAAACTGACACAATCGGTAAAGGTGCCACCCGTGTCGATGCCCGCGAACATTTAATTAAACAACCCGCCCAAAAGCTCAAAGAATCCACCCACCAGATCGCCCAGACCTTCAGCCACAGCCCCTGCTCCCTCGGCGACAGCTCCTGCACCTTCAACGAGGCCACCCACCATTGAGCCTGCCCCTTCCATCACCGCGCCAGGGGAACTTAACAGCACCTCGCCAGCAGCGGGCAAGATCTCTCCTGCTGCGGGCAGGGCTTCTGCAACATGGACCCCCGCATGGATCAAATCGGGTCCATACCAAAGAGCCGTCTGGGCGACATCTGCAGCCACTTCCCAGGCCAGGATTTCACCTGTCGAATATTCACGGCTTTCGAGCGAGACCCCCGGCTTGAGCACGGGCTTCACTTCGGGCAATTTTTCACCCTGTTTCATTTGTTCAGAAACCAACAGCAATTCGCCAGCATCCAGCCAATAGCCCCCACAGGCAGGGCAGACATCCAACTCAACTGGGTATTGCGTGCCCCATTGGAATGTTTTGAGTCCTGTGCCGACACAGCGGGGGCAGGCCCTGTGCGCGCCGACAACCGGGTCTTTGACTTCCCAGCCTGTGCTGTTCATGAGTTGATCGACATCGGGAGACTTTTTCAGGACTTTTTCCAATTCGCCGCGATCAAACCAAATGCCTTTACAGCCCTGTACACAGACATCCACCATCACTGGCGGAACCGATACCTCTTGCAAAACACCACTACAGCTGGGGCAATACATGTCTTTATCTCCACAGAAACGACTGGATTTGAAAACAAGAGCATAGTAACAGGTACAGGATTGAAATCCAATCACCTGAGCAGGCTCAGTCAATTCTCTGATCCAGATCAACACAGATGAAAAGAAATCGCTTTAAAATGAATGGAGTGAATCACAAGAAAGTTGAGTTATGCCCAACAATCCAATCTTAGAAACCATCAGGGCCCGTCACTGCAAGCGAGCCTATTTGGATACTCCCGTTCCCCGAGAACTCTTGGAAGGCATTTTAACGGCAGCGGGAGAGGCCCCATCTTCCAAGAACACCCAGCCCTGGGGAGTGGCCGTGGTCAGTGGAAAGTCCCGTGACACCTTGTCCGATTTGATCTGTGCCAAATTTGACTTGGGTGAAAGTGAAGATCCCGATTATATTTACCACAACGAGCCGCTCTCAGCAGAATTCATGCAGCGGGCCCGTGAGTGTGGTTATGGCCTGTTTGAGCTCAAAGGGATAGATCGCCACGACCGGCGCATGCGCTTGGCCCACAACCGCGAAAATTTCACCTTTTTTGGCGCTCCAGTTGCGTTGTTTTTTCATTTGCCCAGTGACGCTGAACGCGGCAATTTTCTCGATCTGGGTTTTTTTATGCAAAATCTGATGCTGGGTTTGGTCGGCAGTGGTTTGGCCTCTTGCCCCCAATTCAGCGTGACCAGTTACAGTCAAACGATTCGGGCATTTTTGGGGCTTCAGGGCCGAATTTTGGTCAGTGGGATGACCGTCGGTTATCCCGACCCAGAGGCTTTGGTCAATAGCTATGTGCCGCCGAGATTGCCGCTGGAGGATTTTGTCAGTTGGTTTGGTTAATTTTTGAAAAATATTTTTTTGGGGCTATAATGGCAGAGTTGCCATACCCCAAGCAACAAAAGAGAGGTTAGCGTTTATGAGCATCGATCTTCAAGCTCCCGATTATGTCCGCAATGCCGAGGCTTTGGCCTGGATTCAAGAGGTGGTCAATCTCTGCCAGCCCGACGCCATTCACTGGTGTGACGGCTCTCAAGAGGAATATGACAATTTATGCCAAGAAATGGTAGAGAAAGGCACATTTAAGCGTCTAAACCCCGAAAAAAGACCCAATAGTTTTTTGGCTCTTTCTGACCCTGGCGATGTGGCCCGCGTCGAAGACAAAACCTATATTTGTAGCCGCCGCAAACAAGATGCGGGTCCCACCAATAATTGGATGGACCCCAAAGAGATGAAAGGGATTCTCAATAAACTCTTTCAGGGCTGTATGAAAGGCCGCACGCTTTATGTGATGCCTTTTAGCATGGGCCCGCTGGGCTCGAATATTGCCCAAATTGGGATTGAGCTCTCCGATTCCGCTTATGTGGCGGTTAATATGCGCATCATGACCCGCATGGGAAAAAGGGTATTTGATATTCTCGGCGAAGATGGCGAATTTGTGCCCTGCTTGCACTCGGTGGGTATGCCGCTCTCAGACGGTCAAGCCGACGTGACTTGGCCCTGCAATAACCAAGAAAAATACATAGTGCATTTTCCTGAAGAGCGGGCAATTTGGTCCTATGGCAGTGGCTATGGCGGCAATGCCCTGCTCGGCAAAAAGTGTTTTGCCCTGCGCATCGCCTCTGCGATGGGCCAAGACGAAGGCTGGTTGGCCGAACATATGTTGATCATGGGAATTGAATCCCCCGATCAGAAAAAGACCTATGTGGGTGCCGCTTTCCCAAGTGCCTGCGGCAAAACCAATTTTGCCATGTTGATTCCGCCCCAGTCCTTTCTCGAAAAAGGCTGGAAAGTCACCACCATCGGAGACGATATCGCTTGGCTCAAACGCGGCGAAGATGGCAAACTCTATGCGATCAATCCCGAAGCAGGCTATTTTGGCGTGGCCCCTGGTACCTCCTATAGCTCCAATCCCAATGCCATGGACTCCATTCGCGCCAATTCAATTTTCACCAATGTGGCCCTCACCCCCGATGGCGATGTCTGGTGGGAGGGCATGACCCAAGAAGAACCCGCTGAATTGACCGATTGGCAGGGGCAGGCCTGGACCCCCGGCTGTGGCCGCAAAGCGGCTCATCCCAATGCCCGCTTTACCGCTCCGGCTCACCAATGTCCTTCGGTTGATCCTGAGTGGGAAAACCCCCAAGGGGTACCGATCAGTGCCTTTATCTTTGGCGGTCGCCGCGCCACAGCGGTGCCCTTGATTTACCAGGCCTTTAACTGGAATTTTGGTGTCTATTTGGCCGCAACCATCGGTTCTGAGACCACTGCCGCTGCCCAGGGTGCTTCAATTGGTCTGGTGCGCCGTGATCCGATGGCCATGCTGCCCTTTTGCGGGTATCACATGGGGGATTATTTTAATCACTGGCTCGAAATGGGCCGCAACACCCCCAATCCTCCCCGCATTTTCTGCGTCAATTGGTTTCGCAAGGGCCCCAATGGTGAGTTTCTCTGGCCCGGATTTGGCGAAAATATGCGTGTCTTGAAATGGGTTGTTGAGCGCGTACGCGGCAAAGCCTACGGGATCGAAAGTCCCCTGGGTTGGATGCCCAAATACGAAGATCTCGATTGGGAAGGACTGGACTTCAGCCGTGAACAATTTAATGAAGTCATGTCGGTCAACCGCGAGATGTGGAAAGAAGAGGTACTCTCCCACCAGAGCCTCTTTGATAAACTCTACGATCGCTTGCCCAAAGAGTTTTTGCTGATGCGTGAACTCCTGCTCTCCAGTCTCTGGCGTTCGCCTGAACGCTGGCGCATGGCGGACGAGCGCTATGTAGACATTGGCCATTAACCGGAATTAGTACAAACAGAAGGCCCCCTCTTTTGAGGGGGCCTTTGTTTTAATCAACAGCGCTATTTAAGCTGCGGGAGAGGCTGGTGGGCTGGGGGGTTGGGTCCCAGGCTGAGGCATGGGAGGCTGACCCGGTTGCATCATGGGTCCGCAGCGGTGTTGCATCATTGCTGCTCCTGCGGGCTCGCCGGTTTGGGCAATCCGCATTCCAGCAGCAGGCACAGGTGGCTGGGGCTGGGTTTGACCAGGTCTGGGGAGCTGGCCGGGTTGCATCATTCCGGGTTGGCCGGGTTGGCAACCCACGGGAATGCGGGGACAGGCGGGGGGCATAATCACCTTGCCGCTATCGGGTTCACCTACTTTGATAATTTTAAGGCTGCCTTGTAAGGTGATCTCAAATTCGCCTTTTTGCAGGGTGCGGGTTTCGCCATTGGGTTTGGGGAAGTCAATTGTGCCGTCGGCTTTGGCCATCACTTTGCCACAGGCCAGACCCATTTTGACGCCAGGGCGCAGGGGTGGCTGGGCAATAAAAAACTGATCTCCCTGCAAAACCTCTTTCGGAGCTTGCTTAAAATTGGGGCGTTCACCAGGTTTGACTTCAAATTTTTGAATCATTTGTTTGGCCACATCATGCACGCTGACTTCGCCTTCGCGGTGCACAAATTGGGGGGCACGCTCATCAAATTGACCATCGCGGTTAAAGTCAAAACCAGCGACATTTTCCTGAAAAGCCAATTTGCCTTCTGCATCTTTGCTAAAACGGGAGACGCCACGCATCAGCATGCGTCCGTTTTGCCTTTGGGCAGGGTCGATGGGCATAATCACAGGCTCTGGAGCATCTTTGTACTGCACTTCAATTTCTGAGGCATCTGCAGGCAGATCGCTGAATGTCATTTCACCGTTGGCATCAACGCTGTAGGTGAGCGCTTTACCATTGGCAGATACCTGCTGAATATCTGCTGCGGTGACAGCGGTGGTGGAACCATCAATTTCACGGTTGAGGTTTAATTGCAAAGATTGCAAAGCTGCCTGAACAGAGGGGTTGTTGAGCAGGGTGCTGAGATCCCCACAGGCACTTAAACTGAGGGACAAAACAAGGCCCAAACCTCCCAACATTTTACGGGTCACCAATTTTGAGTATTTCATAACTTTCTCCTTGCCAATCTGACATGTATTTTTCTTAACAATTTAACTTTAACATCTTTTTTCGGGTTCAATGTCTCTACCCTATCACAGTAAAAATGTGACTTTAATCAAAAAATTGAATTTCCAGGGCCAGATTGAATCTGTGGTAGAATGATGCAGAATATGAGCTGGATTTGACTCGTTTTTGTTGAATCAAGCGCCACTTCGCTGACAGCAGTTCCAAGGAGAATCAACCCATGCAGCCACCCATGCAGCAAAGGCTGAGCATACGCTCAGCCCGCCCAGTGTCTGCAAGTGGCTCCCCTCCTTCCGCCCCCAAACCAGCTGCGACGGTAGCAGCTCGTCCTTTACAAAGGCCTGTTTCTCAGGTCTCTCGAAGCCGTCCCCTGCGTCTGCAATTGGAACAGCTCAAAGCCAAAGTACAGGGGCTCGAAAACCGGCGCCAACAAACCCTTTCCCCGGTGTTTAGACAGGGGATTGAGAACCAGATCAAGGCCCTGCAAAAACAGATCCAGACAGCCACTGTTTCGCTTTTACAGGCCCAGAGCCAAGAACGTTTGCCCCAATGGCCGCCTTTATTGGGTCTGTTTAAACTCCCACCCACCAGTCTTGAAAATTGGGAAAGTGTCAGCGATGCCTGGTATGGTCTCTATCCCCCAGAATTACAGGTCTTTTTGGAGTCTTCTCGCAATTCACGTTTTGCCCTTTGGCAAAAGCCGCTGTATGAAGCTTTTCGCAAGTTGGCACAGGGCTTGGCCCCTGCTCCCAGCGATTGGACCCTGCCTGAAGAATTGACAGAAGCCACACCGGTGGTCATGCCCCAGGAGCAAGGCTATTGGCAAGAGAGTCTCAGCCTCTTGTTGCCGCTTTTGCCAGCTCTGGAAGCAATGGAACCCATTATTGCCCCCAGCGAGTCGTCAACACAGGTCTCTCCTTCCGTCGAAGCAGGTTTTCAGGTCATTTCATTTGAACTCCCGCCCAGCCACGAAGCCCCCAGTGATCAACCGATGGACCAAGTCAGTTCAGCCCAGAAATCTGGGGCCGAATTGGAAGTTCGCTTTGATATGGGTGCGGGCCGATCACTGGTACGCAACAGCATGGGCATTGTGCTCAACCAGGAGAAAAAGTCCTATCAGGAATACCTTGATTTGGGCTTTGCCTGCATCGACAAGGTCGTTGATTCGGGCTTTGTCAATACCAGTCCCCTGCAGCAGGCGATTGAGGTCTTTTTAGAAGCCGTTAGCCTCAACAAAGAACGCCACGAAGCGTATTTTGGTCTGGGTTACCTCTATAGTTTGGTGAGGGATCTCAACCACTCACTCTATTTTCTCAATTTGGCCTGGAAAATTTCACGCAACCCTGCCATTGAGGCCTTTATGCAAAAGGTCAAAGAATCATACGGACTGGCTTGAGGCCATTTCGGACGGATTTGCCTCAGGCGGTGCGCTGACTCGGCGCAATTGCAACAGGCCTTTGCGCGGGATCGCTTGAGAAATTTCCAACCAAAATTCACTGCCTTCGTGTAAATCCAAGGCATCTCCGGCGGGAAAGAGCGTGTCCAAACAAAAATCGGGCAGATGTACAAAGGTCTTTTCGGGTGAGATAGAAACCACCCGTGCTTTGAAAATGCGCGGTGTGGGCAAAGACTGAAAGTATTTATACAGCCAATAGCGATAGTTTTCGCGCTGGATAAAATTTGCACTAAAAACGGCCTGATCGGAGAGGGCGATCAATTGCTGAATCTGCTCTTCGTTGTACAAATTGGTTTGGGTATGTAACCAATGTTTGATCTGGCGGTGCAGAATCAGGTCGTTGTAGCGCCGAATCGGCGAGGTGAACTGGGTATAAACGTCCAAACCCAAACCATAATGGGCTCCGGGACGAACAGTCATCTCTGCACGTTTGAGCAAGGGCCGGCCTTGGGCATTTTCTTCAGTTGGGGCATCCTGGGTTTTGTAAATCAAAGGCACACGGGCCTCTGCCAACAATTTTGCAACCCAGTGATTGGCCAGAATCATCAGCTCAGAAACCAATAACTGGGCGGGTGAATCGCGTTCGACCTGTTTGAGTATGATCTCTTTCTCGGCATTGACCTTGATCCGCAATTCGGGGCGGTTGAATTCGACAGCCCCACGCGCCAAGCGCTGTTCGCGGTGGTGGGTAGCCAATTGCAAAAGGGTCTGAAGCAGTGGCTGAGCATCGAGATTTTGATCGACTTCATCGTAGCTCATGCGCTGCTTGACTTCGATCAGGGTTTCGTGGATGCTGGCTTTTTGGACCTCAAAGGCAGGATTGAGTTCAAAGGCCACCGAAAGGGCCAAACGGGGCTCCCCTGCCACCAGCGAGCAAATATTCTGGGACAAATGCGGGGGCAGCATCTCGATTTTGCGTTCACACAGGTAGATCGAGGTAAAGCGGCGCGAGGCCTCTTGATCCAAGGGGGTATCAGGAACGACATAAGTAGAGGCATCGGCAATATGGACCCAAAGCCGGAAGCCGGTCTCTGTTTTTTCCCAACTCAGAGCATCGTCAATATCTGTGGTTTCAGCATCGTCAATGGTGAGCGTTTCGAGATAGCGCAGATCTTTGCGATTATTGGGGCAATCTGCGCTCACGGAGGGAATTTCTGCTACACTTTCCAGCAAATCCCGTGAAAATTGAAGCGGAACCTGCATTTCAATCAAACTCAAGTTGATGTCTTCGTCCCAAATTCCGGAGCGGGTCAGCAGGCGCAAACAGCGATCTTCGAGTGAGGCCCCGCCCACACCCGCTTCGTCAAAAAATTGGCTGACCACCTGAAAATGGCCCGAACGGCGTCCCATCACTGCCACGTCTTGAATCAGCGGCAAAGTGGCTTGAGCCGCTTCTGGTGGCGGTTCTGGCGCTTTTTCGCAAGTTGCAATCCAGCGTATCAAAGCCTGGCGGCCCTGGCGTTTTTCTTCTTCGCGGCGCATCATGGCCTGAATTTGGTTCACATTTTCAGTTGTGCGGGGGATAAAACCCTCGTCACCGCCTTTGCGTTCGAAGTAAATGCGATCAGCGACCAGTGCCCGCAAAAGCGTTGAGCGGTCGAGATCGCTTGGGTCCGAAAAATACATACTTGCCAGCGTCTCTAAATCCAGACTCTCGCGTTCATCTGCCAGCACTTCCCAGAGTGTGTGCAAATCGAGTTTGGGGGGATGTTCAAACTTACCCGCCCACTCTTTGAGAGCCGCCACGCGATCCATGCGGTTCATGCTGGGCGGCAGGGTGCGTTTGAGCACATGTAAGATCTTGCGCTCGTGAAGATTCAGTTCTTTGTTGTTTTCTGCCAAAATACGGACATGTTGGGGGTTGGTCAGAATACAGACGCCCACCATCAGGTCGCTTTTTTGCAAAAACTCGACTAGGGTTCCAGACTGCACGGCGAAATCAGAACAAGGGGTAGAACTTCTTGCCAGTCTGCGCCATCTCTTTGAGCAGGGAGCAGGGGGCAAAACGTTCACCACGGGTTTCAGCGTAATATTCCAGCTGATTGACGATAAATTGAATACCCTGTTGATCGATCAGGCGCAGGGGACCGCCACGGAAGGGAGGGAAACCGGTACCCATCAACATCGCCATGTCGATCTCACCGGCTCGGGCCACCAGGCCTTCTTGCAAACAGAGCGCAGATTCATTCAGAATACTGAGCACGAGGCGGTCACGGATCTCTTCTCCTGTCAATTGGCGGCGTTCGCTTTCGGGATTGAGTTCATTGACCACCTGTTGGATATAGCGGTGGTCAGGGACGGCCTCTTTGCCCGAATGGATATAAAAGCCCTTGCCATTTTTCTGGCCCAGGCGCTGATCGGTGTAGAGGCGCTCCATGACTTTGCTCATGCGAAATCCAGGGCGGGACTCAAACAGCGGGCGCACACTTTGGGCTGTATGCCAAGCCACGTCGACGCCTGCAAGATCAATCACTTCAAAAATGCCCATTGGCATACCGAAGTCGGTCATCAGGCGATCGATCGTGGTCATATCGCCCCCTTCTTCGAGCAGCAGACCGGCTTCATTGCCGTAGATCGCTAAAATGCGGTTAACGACAAAACCAGGTGTGTCTTTGCGAATCACCACGGGGGTTTTGCCAATGCTGCGCACATATTGCAGGGCGGTGGCCAGAGTCTCGTCGCTGGTCTTTTCACCCAAGATCACTTCAACCAGGGGCATTTTTTGCACAGGGCCAAAGAAATGCAGCCCGATAAAGCGGTCGGGGCGGGCTGTGGCAGCTGCCATTTCGTTGATTGACAGGGCCGAGGTATTGGTCGCCAAAATGGTGTCGGGGCCAATATGCTGTTCCAGTTCACTAAAAACTGCTTTTTTGACCTCCATCTTTTCGACCACAGCCTCGATCACCAGATCGGTGTGTTTAAAGCCTGAATAGTCAATGGTGGGGGTGACACGGCGCATTTTGTCGGCCACCTGTTTGGCGGTTAAACGGCGGCGTTTGAGCAGCGAAGCATAGCCTTTTTGAATGGCTTTGATGCCAGCCAAGAGCGCGGGGTAATTCATGTCTTTGAGGCGGATATCGATGTCTTTGGCGTTGGAGACCTGGGCAATTCCTGCGCCCATATAACCCGCTCCCAAAACACCCATCATTTTGACTTTGCGGGCTTTGATGTCTTTGCCTTCGAGTTCGGGCACTTTGTTGAGGTCCTGGTTCACGAAAAAGAGATTCATCAAATTGGCAGTTTCGCTGCGCTCAAGCAGGTATTTAAAGGCCTGGCCTTCAAGTTTAAAGGCCTCGTAAAGGGGCAGGTTAAGACTGTTCTGCACGGTCTCGAGAATCTTGAGCGGCGAGGGATAAAAGCCTTTGCTTTTGTCGAGAACGCCTTTGCGGGCTTGTTTGAAGACCAAATTTTGGCCCACGGCCAAATTGCTCAGGGCCCTGTCGAGCAAACTGCTTTTGGGCTGTTTGGCCGTTAAATAGCCAATTTCACCGGCAAGCACATCTTTGGCCAATTTGTGGGCTGTCTGGTAAAGCACTTCTTGGGGGGGGGCCAGATGTACCAAGCCCAAGGAACGGGCTTTTTTGGCAGGCACCTGTTTGCCCGTCAACATCAAATCGAGAGCTGCAGGCAGGGGCAACATTCGCGGTAAGCGAGAAACACCGCCCCAGGCGGGCAAAATGCCGAGTTGCACTTCAGGCAGACCCAATTTGGTTTTGGGGTGATTGGAGGCCAGGCGGTAATCACAGGCCAAAGCCAATTCCAAACCACCACCCAGGCAGGAGCCATGAATGCAGGCAATGGTTGCCACTTCCAATTCAGCCAAGCGCTGAAAAACTTCGCGGCCGCGATTGCCAAAAGCCACGGCTTTGTCGAGGTCAAAATGACCCGAAACCATGCTGGCCAAATCGGCACCCGCAATAAAATTATCGTCTTTGCGGCTGGCAAAGATCACGGCTTTGATGGCTGGATT
The DNA here is from genome assembly GCA_964598905.1 of uncultured Candidatus Sericytochromatia bacterium. GTDB lineage: Bacteria > Cyanobacteriota > Sericytochromatia > UBA7694 > UBA7694. Next base: position 14,767 of record CAZRFI010000002.1, read on the forward strand.
GGCTGAAATTTCAGCCATCACAGATTCAATCGCATCCAACATGGCGGGGGAGAGTAAATTCACTTTTTTGCCAGGGGTATCGAACCAAACCATGGCGACCCCATCGCTGTCGAGTTCCAGGCTCAGGTATTGGCCTTCGGAGGTGCTGGCTGCTGCTTTTTCCTGAAGATCTGAGGTCATGGGTGGGACTTCCTTTGTGGGGGATGTTGGGAGAGTCTCTTCAGCGGGTGACTCGGCGCTCGCATCAGCGTCGTCAGCCGCTTTTTTGGGACTTTTGCGGGGAGCTGCTTTGGGCTTTTTGGCAGGGGCAAGAGAGGCTTCTTCTGCCTGCACCTCTGAAGGGTTTTCAGTCAATTCTGTGGGGGTGTTATTTTCAGTCATGGGCTTGCTCCTATTTCCGCTCCAGAATAAAGGCTGCGCCTTGGCCGCCGCCAATACAAAGCGAGGCCAGGCCCATCGAGAGATCGCGCCGACCCATTTCTTTGAGCAGGGTTAGCACCAGACGCGCGCCAGAGGCCCCGAGAGGATGCCCCAAGGCAATGGCTCCGCCATTGACATTCAAACGTTCACGGTCAATTTCGCCAATGGGGGCTTTCAGGCCAAGCTTGGTTGCAAAATCTTTTGAGGCAAAGGCCCGTTCGTTGGCGATCACCTGGGCGGCAAAGGCCTCGTTAAATTCGTAGAGTTCGAGATCTGAGAATTTTGCTTTGCCCAAATCCAACGCCTTGGGCGTGGCATACGAGGGGCCGAGGCCCATGCGCTGGGCTTCGAGGCCGGCATAGGCAAAACTGCGGATATAGCCCAGCGGCTCCAGACCCATGGACTTGGCCAATTCAGCTTCCATCACCAGCACCACGGCTGCCCCGTCGGTGATCGGTGAGGAATTGCCTGCTGTGACCGAGCCAAATTCTTTGTCGAAAGCCGGTTTGAGTTTGAGCAAACTTTCCAATTTGGCGTCTTCACGGGGGCCAATGTCTTCGGTCACAGCTGTGCCTTTGCCATTGTCGGCGATTAAAATTGGCAGAATTTCTTCGGCCAATTTGGCTTTGGCAGCCACGGCGCGCAAATGGCTGCGCAGAGCAAATTCGTCTTGCTCTTGGCGGGTGAGGCCAAAGTCGCGCACCAGGATTTCAGCGGTTTGACCCATGGTCATGTCGATCAACGGATCGTTTTGGTTGATTACATTGGGCTTGAGGAATTGGGGGCGCATTTGCGAGAGCAACTGCAGGCGCTGAGCCGGGGTTTTGGCTTTGGCTGCCCCTACAAGGATATCTGTCAGTTCTGAGCTATAGCTGAAAACGGGAATGCTGCTCATGGACTCAGCACCACCAGCCAGAATCACCTTGGCATGGCCGTGGCGGATTTTGTCGAAGGCTTGGCTGATGGCCTCCATGCCAGAGGCGCAGTTGCGGTTGACAGTATAGGCGGGCACATGGTTGGGCAGACCGCCCAAGATGGCTGAGATACGCGCCATATTGGCAGTTTCTACGCCTTGAATCACGTTGCCAATGATCACTTCTTCGATGCTATCAGTGGGGAAATCCAATCTGAGCATCATTTCGCGAATCAGCCGGGCGGTTAAGTCATAGGCCGCCAAATCTTTAAATGCCCCACCTGCTTTGACAAAGGGAGTGCGCAGGCCAGCAACAATAACAACCTCTTTCATCTTTGAGCCTCTTTTAAAATCCATTTTCAGGTGAATCATTCTACCATGTTCGCCCTCTGGCAAGCAGAAATCAGACAAAACAACAAACCACCAAAATGATAAAAAAGAGTGTGAATAGACAACTTCAGCCATTTATGCAGTGCTTCAATAGTCCTTGTTTCAGGGTCAGCAAAGATGGCATACTTGTGTATTACTCTGTTTTAAGGGGCTTAGCTATGTCAGAACTCAAGACCCAACCCACACAAGACTCGGTAGAAGATTTTTTGGCTGCACTGCCTGACCCCCAATTGCAGGCAGATTCACAGCAAATCAAGCAAATCATGGCAGAGCTTTCGGGCAAGCGGCTGTGCTCTGGGGCAAAATGGTGGGATTTGGCGTGTATCATTACCGCTATGCAAGTGGTCACTCAGGCAATGCCTTCCGGGTGGGTTTTGCCCCCCAAAAGCAAAGATTGGACAAATACAAAACGGGCAAGTCCTGCCTCTATTTGCGCCGCCTTTCAGATGTCAATCTGGAAGTCTTAACGGAGCTGATCCGGGAATCCCTGGTATACATGACCCAAAACTATCCAGAGCAAGGTTAAACATAATGTCAAAAAAAATCCTCATTTTAGGTGGCACGCAATTTGTCGGCAGGCATCTCTGTGAACGTTTGGAAAAACGTTCCGATGTAGATGTGACCCTCTTTCACAGGGGAAAGACCAATCCCAGTCTCTTTCCTGGGTTTCGGCATGTGCTGGGCGACCGCGAAATGGATGGACTCCTGCCTTTGGCCCAAGAACATTGGGATGCCATTGTCGATTTTTCGGGCTATTATCCCCGCACACTGCGCGCGTTTTTAAGTGCTTTGAGGGGAGCTCATCAGCACAATCAACATCAACCGCGCTATATCTTTGTTTCAACGATCTCTGTCTACGACTTAGACGCCTTTCGTGCCGAAGAAATCATCACAGCCCAAAGCCCGATTGTGAGCTGGACCGAGGCCGATGAAACAGACACGTCAATGCTGACTTATGGCCAACGCAAAGCAGCCTGTGAAGCGGCGGTTCAGGCTTTTCCCGAATTCCAGCCTGTGATCTTTCGTCCCGGTCTGATCTATGGTCCCTACGACCCCACCGATCGGGCTTATTATTGGCTTTGGCGCCAGAACCAGCGCAAACAGCTGCTGGTGCCAGACAGTCTTGGACTTCGCTCGCAAATGACCTTTGCCTTGGACTTTGCCCATATTCTCGAAAAGGCCCTGTTTCTACCCCGTATCCCCGAACCGGTGTATTTGGCTCTGACCCATTCTGCATTGAGCCTGGCAGAGATCTTTGAAGCCATGCGTGCACCTGGCATTTCTGCACCGCAGCTCTGCCCCGTCAGTGGCGACTATTTGGAAAAGCAGGACATCCGCTATTGGATGGATTTACCCCTGACACTTCCCTTTGAACGCCTGTTTGAGAACACACAATTGCAAAGGGATTTTGCCGGTGCCTTCACCTCCTTTGCCCAGAGTATGGCCCTCTGCCGCGACTATTATGCTGCCCAGGGCTGGCCAATTCCGCAAACCGGCCTCTCTCCGGAGCGAGAAGACGCGTTCTTGGCCGCATTTTGACCGAATTAACGACCTAAATCTTCTCCCCATTTCTGCAGTCAAAGCGGCTGATTCCGCTTAAATAATCTGTTTTTGCGGATATAGACAAGCCCCCTGCCCCCCGGTAAGATGAATAGGTGTAAATACATTCAAACGAGGGATTTCGAGATGAATACCGAGCTAAAAAATGATCTGAAAACAGTGCCGATGTATATTGGGGGTGAATTTACCACAGGGGCGGGTTCTGTGTTGATGGATATTATCAACCCCGCCAATGGAGAGGTGCTGGCCCAGGTGCCCCAAGCCACCCGCCAAGACATGCAATCCGCAATCAGTGCCGCTCGTGTGGCCTTTGACTCTGGTGAATGGCGACAGGCCACAGGCATTCAACGCGCCTCAGTGCTGTTTAAAATAGCCGCCGCCCTGCGCGAAAAAGCCGCAGAACTGGCCGAACTCGAAACCCTGAATATGGGCAAACCCCTGTTTGAATCAGAATACGATCTCGGTGATGCGGCCACCTGTTTTGAGTATTTTGGTGGCTGGGCCACCAAGATCTATGGCGAGGTCAATCCTGTGCCCGACAATGCCGTGAGTATGTCGATGAAAGAGCCCGTGGGTGTGTGTGGTTTGATTGTGCCCTGGAATTATCCGCTGCTGATGGCTGCCTGGAAATTGGCCCCGGCCCTGGCCGCAGGCTGTACCATGGTGCTTAAACCCGCTGAAACCACCCCCTTGAGTGTGCTGGAACTGGCCAAAATCCTCGATGGCATTGAAGAATTGCCCAAAGGGGTGGTCAATATTGTCACAGGCCTGGGCGAAGAAGTCGGCGCAGAATTGGCGGAAAATCACCAGGTCGACAAAGTGGCTTTTACAGGTTCGACCGAAGTGGGCCGTCTGATCATGAAAGCAGCTGCAGACAGCAATTTAAAAAAGGTCAGCCTCGAACTCGGCGGCAAATCGCCCAATATTTTCTTTGAAGATTGCGACTTTGAAGCCGGAGTCGAAAACGCGCTCTTTGCTTGTTTTGTCAATCAGGGAGAGGTCTGTTCGGCGGGCTCACGGATTTTGGTGCAAAAATCCATTTACGAAAAATTTGTCGCTGCCATGGTCGAAAAATGCAAAACCATCCAGGTCGGTCCGGGCATGAACCCCGAAAACAAACTCGGCGCTTTGGTCAGCGAAGAACATCTCAACCGCGTGCTGGGGTATATCGCCAAAGGCAAAGCCGAAGGCGCTCAACTGGTGTATGGCGGCGAACGCCTTGGCGGCGATTTGGCCAAGGGCTTTTTTGTCAGCCCTGCCATTTTTGCCCAGGTCAATAACCAGATGACCATTGCCCGTGAAGAGATCTTTGGGCCGGTGGCTGCCGTGATCCCCTTTGAAGACGAAGCCGAGGCGATTGCGATCGCCAATGACACGCCTTATGGCCTGGCTGGGGCAGTCTGGACCCGCGATATTTTCAAAGCGATGCGGGTCTCCAAAGCCGTGCGGGCGGGGATTTTCTGGGTCAACCACATGCAGCCGACCTATTGTGAAGCACCTTGGGGCGGTTATAAACAGAGTGGCACAGGCCGAGAATTGGGAAAATATGGTGTTGAGAATTTCCTCGAAACCAAACAGCTGCATATCAACCTGACCGAAGGGCCCATGGGCTGGTATTAGACCTGCTATGACAAATTCAATCTGGATGATTCCGGCGTTCATTACGCTTTTTCTCTACGGCTTTGGCCAGGGTCTGGTCAAAAAATGGAGTGAAGACGTTCCCCCGGCCAAATTCTGCCTCTTTCTCATTTTGGCCCGCACCGTGGTCAATCTGGGCTATTTTATCTTCATGCCCCACCCACCGCTGTTTACCGCAGAAGGCCTGAGTTTTATGCTGGTGGGCATCTTGGCGTATATCCTCGACGGGTTGGGCTGGATCCTCTATTTTGAGTCGATTGTACTCGGCCCAATCACAATTGTGGGCACACTCTCAGCCGCTTACCCGGCGCTGACACTGCTCTTTGCCCAAATTTTTCTGAAAGAGTCCCTGATAGGCCAACAGTACATGGGGGTGGCAATGGTGATCTTTGGCTGTCTGGGGCTGTCTTATTCGCCGCCAGATCCCGATGGCAAAGTCACCAACCGGCGCTGGATTCCCCTGGCTTTGACTGCCCTGACCTGTTGGGGGGCTGCTCAGACCCTGTTGCGCTATTCTTATTCCTTGCCCGGCGCGAGTGAGTCGAATATGGCCATTTACGCCACCATGGGCGGCCTGATGACCCTGGGGCTGTATGGCGTGTTCAAAGGACACAGCAAAAAATCGGCCGAGGGTCAGGTGCAAATGGTGGCCAAGACGCCTTTTTTGCACTCGTTCTTGCCGATGGCCATGATGGCGGGGGGAGATTTGGGCGTGATTATTGCCTCCAGCACGGGCCCCGCTTCGCTGGTGGCACCCATTACCGGCGCTTACCCGTTGGTAACTTTGGGCTTTGCAGCGATGATCTTAAAAGAACATATCTCCAAATTGCAATGGACCTGTCTGGTGATTCTGCTGGTGGGCATCGGCTTTAGCACGATCATACCCGAGACGGCCAAAGAGGCTCCGGCGGTGCCGAATGTTGGCACGGGTAGCAGTTCCTCGGCCAAACCCAGTGTTCAGCCGGATATGATTCCCCAACCCAGTCCCAGCTAAACGGGGCTTAACTTGTCTTTTAGGCCTGTGAAATCATTCACAGGCCTTTTCGTTTAAACATAGATTTTGCCTGGGCAAAGTGCTAAAATAATTATCAGTTGAATTAAATACAATCAAAAGAGCAAATACACAGATGAGTCTCATTTCTGGCACCCCCTCTCCTGTTCCTCAGGCTGCGAGCATCTCAGCTCCCCCTGCGCTCAAACCGCTGTCTGGCCCAGAAAAACCCGCTGTCAGTCTGGCCAATGCCAACGAACCCCCGGTGGCAAAAGCCAGTCCCAAGGCTTTCCAGACACCCGCGACGGATCAGGATACATTGCCTGCAAACGCGGAAATTCACCACAAGATAGACACGGCCACTTCCAAAAATATCCGTGAAAATGCCTCAACCATTCCCATTCCCAAGGGTTTGGCCCAAGTCATGGCAATCATCAGCGGGCGAGGCCCAACAGGGGGAGTGGCCCTGTCCAGTTTGAGCGACAAAGACCTGGTACATTCCCTGATGCGCAGCGAAGATGTGCATGGCAACCGTTTTATAAAGATCAACAGAAACGCCGCAGAAATTGAAAGAAGCGGTATTCTCACGGATTTTAAGGCCCTGGCAGCACGCAAAATTCCCGTGCCAGAATCGGAATTTGACCGCAGCCTGGCAGATGACGCCGTCTTGGTGATGACGGATTTTGCCAAAATGAGCCCCCAAGAAATCCACACCTTAAAAGAAAACGCCTATAAACACCCAGAGGCCGTGCGTGATCTGCCCTTGGCAGTTGAAAGGGGATATTATGGCTGTAACCAGCACAAACAATATGGGGCGATTGTCGAGGCCCTCACGGGTGGGGTGATCTCGGCCGAAGAGGCCATGGCCATGAATCCCACAGGGGGCATTCCCGGCCCCGGTGCCAAAGAAGTTCCGCTGGTGGCCCGTTTTGATTCGGGGCTGCGCCATGCCATGCGCCATGATGCCACAGGCTTTTTGATCACGCGCTTTAATGTCGGGCCGGGCTACGGCAGCGAAGAGGGGCTGGTTTCGCTGGGCAAAAACAACCCCCTCTCTGGCCAGGTCTTTGGGCTCTTGCGTGAGACGATTGGAGAGCCGAGTACTTTGCCCAATTTTGACTATGTGGCCCAATC
>CAZRFI010000002.1:21912-46192 GCA_964598905.1 uncultured Candidatus Sericytochromatia bacterium
AGAATTGCAAACCGTTGAAAATGTCGATCTTACGCTCTATCTCGGCCTCTGGTTCGAAATTGCCAGCATCTCTGCTCCGTTTCAGAGCCCCGATTGTGTGGGCACCACCGCCACCTACACCCTAAACACCGACAATTCGGTCAAGGTCTGGAACCAATGTCACTTGCCAAAAGAAAATCGCCTTGAGCGGATCGAAGGCCGGGCCACCGTGGTTGAGTCTTCGAACCAGGCCAAACTCAAGGTTTCATTCTTTGGGCCTTTTGCTGGGGATTATTGGGTGATTGATCTCGACAGCAATTATAGCTATGCCGTGGTGGGGCACCCCAGCCGCAATTATCTCTGGATCCTCAGCCGCACGCCGGAAATGGACCCCGTGCAGTATTCAGCCATTCTCAGCCGAATTCAGGCCAAAGGGTATGATTTAAAGCGAATAAAACGCACTACCCAATGGTCTGAAAGCCTGTAACCAAACTAAATTTTGTAAAAAAATAATCCATTCTTAACGTCCGCTTAAGTCAGCTTGGGGCCCTCACGACGTATATCTATATTAAGACTGCACCAATATATTTGACCAAAACAAAGAGACCATGGGAAACATCACAAACAATTATTCCGAGCTGACCCAACTCCACCGCAGTGGAGCGCTCTTTCAACCTGTCAAAAACCTGCAGGCCCTGCCTGAAGAAAACCTCAAAGCCCTGAATGAGGCCAAAGCGGCCACCCAAAAAGTGCTCTCAACCGGTGTGGCAGGCAGTGAAGCCCAAGATGCTTTGGGCACCGTGGCCAAAATTGAGCAAATCAGCCGCTTGAGCAAAGGGGATGTCAACGCCGCCAATCTCAAAGCCGCTGTGGATCTTGGCGAACAATTGACCCGTGGTCAGGTTCAACAGGTTCTGGGCAATGTCAGTGCACCTTTGGGAGCAGTGATTTCAGTACAGTCTTTTGGCACCAACCTGGATAAAAGCCTCGACAATCCCAATCCCGAAAACCTCAAAGGCCTGATCAACAGCACCAAAGGCGCCACCACCAGTGTGGGCACCTTGAGCAAATTGCTGGCTGAACACGTGGGCCAAGCTGGAACCGTGTTAACCCGTGGCAGTCAGGCCCTGGGCCGTGTGGGTTCAGTCTTAAATGTCGGCGTTGCAGCCATGGATCTTGCCATTGCTGGAAAAGACATTCACAATTTCTGGGTCGACCCCAACTTAAAAAGCTTTACGAAAATGGGTCTGGGACTCGTTGCTGCCAGTGCCTCCGTGATTGTGGCGGCCAAAGTACCCGGTCTTGGGACCCAAGCAGTGGTGGTCGCCGCCTTGGCTGACGCAGGCAAAATGGGCGTCGATGTAAATTGGAAAGCGGTTTACAACGGCGTAAGCACCACCGTGACGACAACCGCCCAAAGCCAAATGCAACAGTACAAACGCGAAGTGCTGGAGTCCCGCTTGCCCGCTGGGGGCGACCCCACTTACCGCCGCATGGTTGTGCTTTCGCCCCTAAACTAAAACGCAAACTAAAACGCTAACTAAAGTGCTTCGAGCCGCATCTGCAGGCCAAATTTGGGCCGCAAGGTGATCAGCGGTTCGGGCTCCACCGGATGGCCTGGCACCAGCCGAAAACGCCATTTCTGGGCCAAAGTGGCGATCAAAAGCATACCTTCCATCCAGGCAAAGGCCTCGCCAATACAATTGCGTGGCCCTCCTCCAAAAGGGAAATAGGCAAATTTGGGCAGCCTCTGGCGCAAATCGTCGTTCCAGCGTTCGGGCAGAAAGCGCTCAGGATCGTGATACCAACGCGGGCTGCGGTGGACGATCTGTTGGCTGATCAGCACCACGCAATTTGCAGGCAGGGTGTATTCGCCGATGGCATAGTCATTTAAGACGCGTCGGCCAAGAATCCAGGCGGGTGGATAGAGGCGCATGGCCTCGGTCATGATCTGCCGGGTATACGTCAATTGGGGCAGGTCATCAACCGTGGGTGGGCGATCGCCCAACACAGCTTGGAGTTCGCGCTGCAGAAGCGCTTCGACCCTGGGATGCTCTGAGAGCAGATACCAGGTCCAGGCCAGGGCATTGGCGGTGGTTTCATGCCCCGCCATAAACAGCGTCAGCGCTTCGTGCCGGATTTGCAGATCCGACATGCCTTGTCCGTCACCTTCGGTGTCGCGGGCCTCAAGCAAGGTGCCGATCAGATCGTGGCGGGTGCTTTTGCCACTGCGGTGATCGGCAATAATGTTGTCAATGGTGCTGTCCAAAAGGGTTTTGGCGGCCAGAAAACGCCTGCGGGTGGGGTTGGGAATATTAAATTTGCGGGCCAGCAGGGCCAGGGGATTGCCCATCAGATTGATCATGTCGAGCACAGTGTGCATGGCTGCGCCGACCTCGGTGGCATCCCCTTCGACATCGGCATTAAAGAGGGTTTGGCCGACAATGCCAAGGGTCAATTGCATCATGGTTTGAGCCATGTCGAGCACCTGACCTGCTTGCAGGCGCTCGCGCAGACGGCAGCCCTGCTCGACCATGGTCTCGCCATAGGCCCGAATCATCTGGCGGTGAAAAAGCGGTTGAATAATCCGGCGTTGGCGGGCATGAAACTCGCCTTCGCTGGTGAGCAACCCTTCTCCCAACATGTCTTTGGCCAATTCCAGTAGGCGGCCCTTTTTAAATTGGCGGTGATCGACGGTCAAAATCTGTTTGATCAGGGCCGGGTCTGTGACCAAGCAGATGGGCTGCGCGCCCATATAATAATAGACCAGGTCCCCGTATTCGGCTGCCAGCGAGGAAAACAATTCAAGTCGGTTCCTGCGAAAGCGCTGCAGCGTCCGGGCTGATTCCCAAGCGGGCGGTCCAGGGGGACGCAGGGTTTTCATGGGCGGGGTTTCGATGCTCTGTGCTCTGATTCTAATTATTTGACGACAGGAAAGCCTGAGGCCTGCCAAGCGAGAATGCCGCCGCGCACTTCGTAGACATTTTTAAAGCCCAGTGCGCGCATGATTTCGAGGGTCTGGCCGCTGCGATTGCCACTGCGGCAATACAAAATGGTGGGCTGGTGGCGGTTCATGTCTTCGAGTTTGGTTTTAAAATCCGCATCATAAAAATTCAACAGGGTGGCATTTTTGAGGTGGCCCTGGGCAAATTCTTCGGGGGTGCGCACATCGAGCACCAGCCATTGGGATTGGGGATCCATGACCCAATCGTGGGCCTCTTGGGGAGAAATCGTGACCACGGCCTGGGGTTTAAAATTGTTTTGGGCACGCTGGGCCTGCAAAGCGGCAGGCATGCGGCTGGCTGAAGGCATCAGCATGGGTTGAGAAGCACAGGCAGTCAGGGCCAGAGCGGCCAAAGCTGTGGAAAGAGATTTGATTAAAACAGACATGGGAACCTCGGATTAACTTGAATTTAATATAATTTTAACATTAAATCGGATTTCTTGTAAAGGGCCCGCAATTTGTTTAGCCGCGCAACTGGGTGATCAGCGCATCCAGCTGATGCTGGGTCTCTTCCTGGCAGAGGTGGCGGCGCAGGCCTTTGTTTTCGTCTTGGTTAACTTGGCTATCGTGGCTATCGGTGCGCTCTGGCCCATCGGGTCCATTTTTGCCCCCGGCATAGATCAGCAGTGTTCCCTCTTTGCGCCGCAGCCGCAGGTACTCCGGTGCTGGGCCAGACCAGCCCCTGCCGACCTCACTCTGGCAGGCCAAATCGGGGGCATTCAGGCGCTTTAACCAGCTGTGGTAGGTCTTTTCGTCCAGGGTTTTGCGGGCCTGGACATGGGTTGAGGGGTCGATCATTTTTTGGTAATGGTATTCGGTCTGAATCTGGCGCTTTTCGTGGTCAAAGCGCAAATAGAGCGAAAAGGCGGTCTGGTATTGCGGGGGCAATTCGGCCAACGCGGGGGGCATCAGGCTATCAAAGATCGGCGGTAAAAAGCCGTATTTGGCCAAAAAATCTTGGCGATCCATGCGCTGAAAATACTCCAGACTCTCCACATTTTCATGGGCCGGATCGGGTCTTAAGGCGCAGGCGGGAAGATGGGCCAAGAGACACAGGAAAACAAGGCCCTTTAAGAGGGGAGAGCAAAGACGTTTTTTCATGGCTGATCTCGCAATGCTTCAAAGTTGGGCGCCAAGTTTAAAGTCGGCAAAAAGGTCTCACGTGTGCCGGTATGGGCCAAGAGCCAGAGGGGCAGGGTTGCGATCATCGCCCCTTCGCCATTGAGGGCGTAGAGTTTTTCTTGAAAGCGGTTCCAAACAGGCATGGCCAGGGTTTCTGTTCCTTGCGAACGCAGGGAGTCGAGCAGGGTCTCTGCCGCCATTTGGCAGGCAAAGACCTGGCTGCCCTGGTCGGGTCCACGCCGCCAGGTGAAATAGCCATAGGCCCTGCAAATGGCGGGTCTGACCGGATAAATTGTGCACATGCCTTCGATCAAAAACGGGCATTGTGAGCAGCCAAAAGGGGGCAATGGCAGGTCTGTTTTGGGAGCCGCAATTCGGGCCTGCTCTTGTAAAAACAGTTCCAATTGTGGGCGGTGCAAGGCCTCGTTTTGGGAGATGACCTGGGCGCGCAGGCCTTCGGTCATGGTCTTTGCCATATAGCCATGAATATGTCGCCACTCCAACGCGGTCACACGCGGCAAGCCACTGTCGATACAACATTGGCTGCAGCCGGCTTTGCAGGGAATGGCCGGGTATTCGTTTTCGACCAAAAAGACCAAAAATTCAATCAGGTAATACAGATCTTTGACGTCATCACTTTCGCCGACATTGGTCGCGGCCTGTAAGAGATTCCAGGTTTGTGAGATATTAATCTGTAGATTGGTGGTTGAATGCGATGTCACGGCGGCTCACCAGAGTTATTACGGCTAAAAAGAACCAGAACAAAAGTTGGATCGAGGGACGATAAAAGACCGTGTCCACCATACCGTGGGCCAGCAGGCCGATCAGGCCAATCAGGCTGGCTGCCAAAAACAGCCGGGCGGTATAGTCAATCTCTTGCACAATGCCCCAAACGCAGCGGGCGGCATGGCTGACCAGCATCCAGAGAAAGATGATGAAGCCGACCAGACCCATTTCGACCCAGACCTCTAAAAAGACATTGTAGGTCGAGAGGGCCTGAAATCCGGTGACCATGTAATAGGTGTAGATCTTTTGAAAGACCTTGTTGCCCATGCCAATGCCCGTCAGGCCATATTCTTGAATGATCTTAAAGCTGCTCTGCCAGACATTGATGCGGAATTGATTGGAAGAGTGATTGCCGCCGCTGACCAGCGATTTGAGCCGCTCCAACAGGGCGGGGTTGTTGAGCACCATCCAAACAGCTCCAGCCAAACCCAGCAGCAACCCGCCAATCAGCAGGCCTTTAAACAGAGCGCTTTTGGCAAAGAGGTGCCAAAAAATGATCAGACAGGTCAAAAAAGCCACGGCACTGCCCACGACCAGGGCAATCCAGGCCCCCCGGCAATAGGTGAAATAGAGGCAGGCCACTTGCAGGGGAAATGCCAAAAACAGCACCCATTTGCGCCAGCCCAAATTGCCGAAATAAAAGAAGACCGTCAAAGCCATTGGGGCCAAGAGATAGCCCCCGAGCAAATTGGGATTGCCCAAAAACGAATAGACACGGGTCAGTTTGTATTCTGCAGTGGGATCGTCCCAGAGCGCCAGAGGCGGCACTTTGATCTGCCATTGGTAAAGACCGTAGAGCGAGATCAGAATCGAAGAGAGGATGATCGCCCAGGCAGCCAAGCGCAAATGGGTCAATGACTGCAAATTGGCGAGAAAACAGAAGTAGGCGATCAGATAGGTCAGGGTTTTGGCATAGCCGAGCAAAGAGAGCTTTAAAAACGGGGAGAACCCCGTCGAGACCAGCCCCCAGGCCACAAAGAGCAAAAGCAGGGCGCCGAGACTGCCCAAAGGCAATTCCTCTTCGCAGATCAGCAGACGCACCAAGGTGAGCGCACCCGCCAGAAAAACCAAAGCGCCGTTTAAGCCGCTTTCGAGAAAGGGCGAGGCAAAGAGCAAAAGGAGGGTGGAATAAAGGGCCATGCCAGGGATCCAGCGGGCCACAACACTGCCTTGGGCAGCTGGCATAAGCTTGCCCCGCACAAACAAGAGCGGAGCCAGCAAAAACAGCAGCAAGCGGCTCTGGCGCAGACCGTTCTGCAGCGAAGGTTCAACAGGATTGAGTCCGACCCATCCGGCCAGACGTTCAAGGGCCAAGAGCATCAGTTGCCCTGTTCATTCATTTTGACGTGCATAATTGAGCCATTGAGCCGGTAGCCAAAGGCATCCAGTTCTACCGTATTGCCCACTTTGAGGTGATAACCGCCCATAATCACGCCTTCGTCGGTGACTTCGGCCTGGTCTTTGAACACCAGATCGACATCTTTGATCTCAGGCGCAGTCGGATCGGGCAAAGCCACCATTTGATCTTTGGAATTGAGCAAGGGAATCTTGCGCTCCCGCATCGTGGTTTTAACCACTTCAACCGGAGCATAGCGCTGGTTGCGGATCGTCAAAAAGGCCTTTTCGCCCACTTTAAAAATACTGGGGTCCAGCACGCGCACGCCGCGAATGGCAATTGTCACTTCGGCTGTACCACGGGCTTTGACGACTTTGTTAAGAGGAGAATTGCCTTTGGCCACCCAGCCGATGCCGGCCAACATGGCGACCAGAATAATCGCAAACGAAAAGTCGATAATATTGACTTTTCCAAAGAGTTTTCCTTGAGAATCAATCATGGAGCGCAATTTCCTTCGGGTTAAATTGAAGCAGGGTCTCCCGCATCTCTGCGGGGGTGGTGGTACTGGAGCCCAGGCGGCGGATCACAATGCTGGCTGCAAGATTGGCCAATTGCATCGCTTCAGGCAGGGGTGAGCCTGAGGCCATGGCGGTGGCCAGGGTGGCCACTACCGTATCTCCCGCGCCGGTGACATCAAAAACTTCGGTTTTGTTGAGCGCGGGAACATGGCTGACCGGGCCTGTGCGTTCAAACAGGCTCATGCCTTCATCGCCGCAAGTAATCAAGACCGCTTCAGCGCCAGTCATTTCCAAGAGGGTTTGACCAGCAGTCAGCAATTCTGAGGGGGTTTGAATCAAGGCACCGAGATTGTTCTCGGCCTCGGGTTTGTTGGGCGTCAGCAGTGCTGCACCCCGAAAGAGGCGCAGATCTTCTTGGGAGTCAACCACCCAGGGTTTTGCGTATTGCTGACAAAAATGCCGCACCTGTTCGATGATCTGCGACACGACGACCCCATTGCCATAGTCGGAGATCACCACCAAATCTGCCTCGCTCACCACTTTTTCGAGGGTCTGACTCAAGGCTTCCAAGGTACTTGGGGCCAGGGGGGCCTGTGGCAATTGATCGAGGCGCAATACCTGCTGGGTGACCGATTGGCGACTGTGGGCCGAAATGCGGGTTTTGGTGGTGGTCGGCACTATCGGATCGACCAAAATCCCTTCGACATCTATGCCGAGATTGGCCAATAAATTGACCAATTGGGGCCCCGAATGGTCTTGTCCGACCACGCCCACAGCCAGGGCCTTTGCTCCCAGGGTGGCCAGATTGGCCAAGGTATTGGCAGCGCCACCGGGTTTAAACGAACGGGCTTTTTGTTCGACAATCGGCACAGGGGCCTCGCGCGAGATGCGGCGCACTTCACCTTCGATATATTCGTCCAGAATCAGGTCTCCCACCACAGCAACGCGGGGGGAACTCAGCTTATCTATTGCATTGAGGAGTTCAGGGATTTTCATACAATTGATCCAAACATTTCGTCCAAATATTAGTCCAAATTTGGGATGTGGGCGATTCCCAATTGTTTTTTCAATTCATCATTATACTCTGCCACAAATCGTTCTGCCTGTGGCTGTTCCAAGATATGCGAAAATTCGTCGCCAATATTACCCGCCATTAATTCACCGGTAATCGCCATACCCGCGCCCAAAATAATCGCTGCCAGGCCCACCCAAAAAGAGCCATTAAATTTGATCACATTGCCCATCATCAGGCCCCCAGCACCCCCCAAACCCAATCCGCCCAAAGCAATACCATTGCCAATCATTTGGCCACGGTTAATTTCATCGAGGATCTCTGAGTGGTTGACCATTTTGAGCAGGGTCAAGTCGTCGATCTTTTCGTTGATGCCGCGCAGGATCAGCCAATAGCTCTGCATTTGTTTGATACGCAGGCGCTGCAATTTGTATTTTTGGACCTGCAATTGCTCGTGATTGAGCTGTTGCACGTCGCTGAAGGGAAAAGAGGGCTCGGCGTACATGGGCAACGCGGGGGTTAACACCAGACAACCGAGTAAAAATGTCAGGCTCAAACGTTTGACTGCTTGCATATACTACACCACCGCTCCCATATTTTGGCGGAGCCAAGCTTCAATAAAACCATCAATTTCGCCATCCATCACCGCATTTAAATTGGAGGTTTCAAAATCTGTGCGGTGGTCTTTGACCATTTTATATGGATGGAAGACATAGGAGCGAATCTGGCTGCCCATGCTGGCCGAAACTGGCCCGCCTTTGATATCCGCCAGTTTTTGCTGGTGGGCCAGTCGTTCGCGCTCGTATAACTTGGCCTTGAGGATTTTCATGGCCGTGTCTTTGTTCATCAGCTGAGATCGTTCATTTTGACAGGCCACCACTATCCCAGAGGGCAAATGGGTCACGCGCACAGCCGTTTCTACTTTGTTCACGTTTTGGCCACCGGCCCCGCCTGAGCGGAAAGTGTCGATTTTGAGATCGACGGGGTTGATATCGACTTCGATCCGGTCGTCGAGCACGGGGGTGATCTCAACCGAGGCAAACGAGGTTTGGCGCTTGCCATTGGCATTAAAAGGTGAGATTCTCACCAAGCGGTGGGTGCCTTTTTCGGCATTGAGCAAACCATAGGCATGGTTGCCCGTGGCCACAAAGGTGGCACTTTTGATTCCGGCTTCATCGCCTTCGGTTCGGGAGATCAAATCCATTTTAAATTGGCGCTTTTCGCCCCAGCGGGTGTACATGCGCAGGAGAATTTCGGCCCAATCCTGGGCGTCGGTGCCGCCTTCTCCGGAAGTAATCGTGACAATCGCAGGGGCCTGGTCGTAGTCGCCACTTAACATGCGCTCAACTTCCCATTGACGCAATTCATTGCTCAAACTTTCGAGTTGGGCATGTAAATCTGGCAATAGAGCGCTGTCATTTTCGGCCCGCGCCATTTCCAATAACTCTTGACTCTCTTGCAAGGTGTTTTCCCAGCGAGAAATGCGGCCATATTCTGTTTGCAGTGCGGTGAGATCTTGGGAGCGACGGGCGGCTTCTTCAGGGTGGTCCCAAAAACCGGGCTGCTGGGTTTCTATTTCGAGGCTTTCGATCCGGGATTGCAACTCAGCGAGGTCAAAGCGACCTCCGGATGTCTTGATACTGCGCGCTCAATTGGCGCAGGGGCTCTTCAATCTCGTGAAATTCCATGGCTTCCTCGTTCTAACAGACAGATTCTCAGGTCATGCTAACAGATGGGATCCGAGAATACAAGCAGTTGAGATCAGTGTTTGCGCGGGGTAAGTCCCAAATCCAGGAGGCATTTTTGAAAAAGCGCTTCAGCTGAGATCTCAGGATTTTCCGCTAAGCTCAGCTCTGGATTGAGGGGCCATTCAGGTTCAATATCCACTCCCACCACATTCTGAATCTCACCAGCCAACGCCCGACTATAAAGCTGTTTGGGGTTGCGTTCTAGCAGCACTTCAAAAGGGGGCTTTAACACGATTTCGGTATAGTTAGGTAAGTGCTGTCGGTTCCAAGCCTGTACCTCGTGAAAGAGTGAGATCGTGGCACAGACCACATTGATACCCTGAACTGCGAGCATGTGACTGAGATGGCTGTATCGCCAAGCCAAATCCAAGCGTTCAGCTCGGGAATAACCACTTTTGCCAAAGACCTCACGCAAGACATCACCATCAAGGTAGACCCCTGCTTTGCCTTGGTCACGAAAAAACTGAAATAGCTGACGTCCCAAGGTGCTCTTGCCAGATCCTGCCAAGCCGGTCAGCCAATAGACCCGGCCAGAGTGATTTTGACTATTTACCAAATTCAATTGAGCACCTCTGTCTGTCAGCTTATTTAAAGCAAAAGGCTTTGATTTGTTATAATACAGCATTCTTTTAGGCTACATCAAAGAGGCAACCCATGAAGCAAGGTGATTTTACAGATCTGGCCAAGGCCTATATCCATCGAACAGGCTATTCGCTAACCGTACTCAGCGCGTTGGCGTCTTATATTGGCGCATGGAGGACGGGTGTTGAGGTGCTCGATTTGGGGGCCGGAACAGGCAAATTAACTGCCAATTTAGCTGAACTGGGCCTTCAGGTGAGAGCGATTGAGCCCAATGAAGCCATGCGGGCCGAAGGTCAAAAGCTGGTTCCTCAAGTTAATTGGGCCACAGGCAGCGCTGAAGAGACGGGCTTGCCAGATAATTCCGTTGATTGGTTGCTGATGGGCTCTTCCTTTCACTGGACAGATTTGCCTTTGGCTCTGGCAGAGTTTGCCAGAGTACTCAAACCCGGTGGCTTTTTTACAGCACTGTGGAACCCCCGTGCCATCGAGGACAATGAATTGCATGCCCGAATTGAAAGCCGTATTTATGCCATCGTTCCAGATTTAAAACGGGTCTCATCAGGCAGCAGCGCGTTTACCCAAAATTTAGACCAAAAATTAACGAGCACAGGTCACTTTGGCCATCTTCTCTTTATGGAAGCCCCCCATCAAGTCCAAATGACAGCAGAAAGATATTTGGGTGCATGGCGGTCTGTGAACGATATTCAGGCCCAGGCAGGCCCTGAGCGCTTTGAACAAATCATGGCTGCCATTTCGAGCGAAATTGAAGGGGTGTCGCTGCTCGAAGTCCCTTATCGCACCCGTGCTTGGACAGTGCAGAACCTGAAACGATTTTAAAGCCAATGTTTTACTGGCACAGTAAAGCAGAAACGTTGGCTCAGTTAGACGGCCATTTGATTCATGCCAAAATTTTACCGCTTTATATTTTTGAGGTTCAAAAATGGCAAGAAAATCCAGAACAGATCTTAACTGAACTGGCAACCCGCTGGGATAAAGATACCCCCTTGATCGTTCGCAGTAGTGCACTCGCTGAAGACCATTCTGGAGCTTCTTTGGCAGGGCATTTTAGGTCTATTTTAAATGTCAAAGGCCGAATGGCTTTGCAAAATGCCATTTCAGAAGTTGCTGAAAGTTTGAGCGAACAATCTCCCCAAGATCAAATTTTTGTTCAACCGATGTTAAGTGGAATTCGCTTTAGCGGTGTTGCCTTTAGTTTAGATCCGAGCACCGGAGCTCCCTGTTTGATCTTTAATTATCAAGATCAAAATCAAGATACTACTGCTGTCACAGCAGGGCATAGCAACCAACTCAAAACTTGGCATTTTTATTTGAACCAAAACCCTTTCATTGTACCCCCCCATTTTCAGACATTGGTAAATCTGGTTAAAGAACTACAGCTCAAATTCGCGACAGAAGCCCTTGATATAGAAGTTGCGAGTTGCGAAGACGGTAGTTTGGTCTTGTTTCAAGTCAGACCTTTGCAACTTAAAGATCCCTGCGAAGCCAGTCAACATCTAGAAAGCATGAAGCAATTGTCGGCATTTCTTGCACCCATGCAACGGCCTCACCCCTTTTTATATGGTCAGCACACAGTCTATGGCGTGATGCCAGATTGGAATCCCGCTGAAATCATCGGCATTCGGCCCCGACCTTTGGCCCGCAGTTTATACCAAGAGTTGATTACCGATAGCATTTGGGCCTATCAACGTCACAATTATGGCTATCGCAATTTACGCAGTTTCCCGTTGATGGTCGCTTTGGGGGGCTGTCCCTATATCGACGTGCGGGTCAGTTTTAACTCTTTTATTCCAGCCACTCTGCCGCCAGAATTAGCTGAAAAACTGGCCGATTATTATCTCAAGCGCTTGGTTGATACACCCAGTTATCACGATAAAGTCGAATTTGAAATTATTTATTCTTGTTATACTCTGGATTTGCCCCAACGCCTGAAAGCCCTTCAAAATCATGGTTTTAGTCAAGAGGAATCTGATTTATTGGCTGATAGTTTGCGTCTGTTAACCAATAAAATTTTGCATCAAGAGACCGGACTTTGGCAAAAAGATATCGCCAAACTGGATATCTTGACTCAACGAAGAGAGGCCCTCTGCGTTGCAAATCTGGGTCCCATTGATCGCATCTATTGGCTGCTTGAAGATGGAAAACGTTATGGCACTTTGCCTTTTGCTGGTTTGGCACGGGCAGGATTTATTGCCGTTCAAATGCTCAATTCGTTGGTTCAAATTGGCGCTTTGGCCCCCTCAGAACGCGCGCTGTTTATGCAAAGTTTGGATACTGTTAGCAGCCGAATTCAAAGGGATTTTCAGCAAATGAACCGCAGCGATTTTCTGAAGATTTATGGTCATCTCCGTCCAGGTACCTATGATATTCTCTCCGAACGCTACGATCAAGCGCCTGATCGCTATTTTGGCGAGGCCATTCAAGCCACCGCTCACCCCCCATTTAGTCTGCGCCTCGAACAGCTTAAGTTGATCCGTTCTCATCTTCAGGAACATGGCTTAAATTTAGACGTTTTGGAACTCTTCGACTTTATGAAAGCGGCGATTGAAGGCCGCGAGTATGCCAAATTTTTATTTACCCGCAATCTCAGCGATGTTTTGGAAGAAATAGCTGGGCTTGGCAGCCAAGCGGGGATGAGCAGAGAAGATTGTTCTTATTTGGATATTCAATCCTTGCTGCGCTTGCTCAATACCAGCGGCGATCTCAACCAAGCGTTTAAGCACAGTGTAGAAGCTGGCAAAGCCCAATACCGTTTAACCCAATCGCTCTTATTGCCGCCACTCATCACCCAACCTGAAGATATCTGGCAATTTGAACTTCAGCCTGGAGAGCCGAATTTTATTACGCTCAATCGGGCCAAAGGCCCTGTTTGTTTTGTTGGAGAACAGCCTGAAAGCCTCAGGGGAACTATCTTACTCATTCCAAGCGCTGATCCTGGTTATGACTGGATTTTTGGCTACGGGATCGCGGGATTGATCACCCTTTATGGGGGGGTCAACTCCCATATGGCCATTCGCGCCGGTGAAATGGGCATTCCCGCTGTGATTGGTGCCGGAGAGGTGCTCTATGCCCAATGGCAAAAAGCCCAGGTCCTGGAGCTGGATTGTGCCACGCGGCAGGTCAGGATTTTGGCATGACCTCCGCTTTAGAACAAGGCAATTGGCTGGCGATCACCCAACGGGTTGAGATCGATGCCAAAACCGGCGAACGGCGGGATGCCCTCGACCAACGCTGGGGCGCGTTTGTTTTGGCCGCAGGATTTTTGCCCTTGCTCTTGCCCAATTCGCTGGCGGCGGCCCAAGCGCTTTTGGCTGCCTGCCCCGTTCAAGGAATTGTGTTAACAGGGGGCAATAGCCTACAGAGCTGTGGCGGCAATGCCCCCGAGCGGGATCAATTGGAATTTTGGCTTTTGGATCAGGCCCCAAAACAGCATTGGCCACTGTTAGGGGTGTGCCGTGGGATGCAAGTGATTCAGGCCCATTTGGGAATGCCCCTGGAGCCTGTCAGTGGCCAGATTGCTGCGGAGCAAACCATCCAAATCGCTGGAAAAGCACAAACGGTCAACAGCTATCATACCTGGGGCACCCGCACAGAACACCCCGCGCTCAAGATTTGGGCGCAAACGGAGGATGGGATAATTAAAGCAATCAAACACACAGAACTTCCTTGGTGGGGCATCATGTGGCATCCTGAACGTATCTTGCCCTTTTGCGACGAAGATCTCAATTTTTTTCGCACTGTTTTTAGATCATAAACTAATACAAATAGTTTTTCTTCAGTCAGATTCAGTTATTTTTTTCACACTAAAGTCATGATCAACGGAAAATAAATTACCACAAAGAAATAGCCAAGAAAAGAAATAACGTTCCAAAATTGCTAAAACAACAGCTTTTAATTTTTCTGGTGAGGCTGGATTTAATGCCTTAATAAAAGCGATTTTTTCAATTTTTGTGGGTAAAAACAAGAGAAGATGGCTTAAATAATGTTGAAAGTCAGATATGGACTCGATGCCTTGCTTATTCAAGTCCTTTTGAAGTAATCCTTCCAGAACAAATTTCTCAATCTCTCCAATATGCTCTTTCCATTTTTCATAAGCAACCCGTTCAGGCTCAAACACCTTTTTATGTTGATTAATGATGTTGTGTACACCCGATTTTACTTCGTAGGGAAATCCATCCTGGGTACTTTCCAATAAAGAATCATGCCATCCTATTTTCAGCCTATGACATAGGTTCATTAATACAGATTGGGGTTCTTGATGTAATTTTTCTAATCGAATACAAAATACAGGTTCTTTCACTAGGAGTTCAGCTTTGCGCCAACCCATCAAAATATGTCGGAATTTCCTTCCATAGAAACCACTGTAGACCATTTCAGAAAAGTCAAAATCGGGTTCGATTTTTTGTTGCTCTACGACAGAATGTAATAGACTTGAATAAAATCCTTGGACTGGATGACGCATCATACCGATGATTTTTAAGTCAGGGAAATCTTCCAATAACCTGTATAGCCCGATTAAATCTTCGGCCCAATGTAACTGGTGAATAATTTGCCTTTTTTTACGGACATCTTGCCCTAGGGCCAGAGCATAAGCAAAGTGAATAACGATAAAAAACCATTTTCTAGCATCACTGAGATTTAATTCGTTTTTATTCTGATAAGCAAATTCATTGATTAATTTATGACAAAAAGAAACAAAAAGAGCTTTAAAATTTTTATTTTTAATTGAAAACATGCAGAAATCTTTGGGGATAGAAAAAGAAACGGAACTATCCAAAAAGTGAGAAAATAAATCTATAATTGCACTAAATGTTTTGGGTTTTTGCGCAACAATCATAGTCCAAATATGAGGATATTCCATGACTGAAGCAAAATTACAAGCACCAATGGAGAGGATTTCAGGATGACCATCAAGAAGGCTGTGAATAAATGTAGAACCACTCCTTCCCCAAAATAAGACCGAAGAAACCTGTATTTCAGCAAATCGGGAAACCGCAGTCTGTATATTCTCTTGAAGCCAATCATTTGACCAGTCCAAAGAAGCTTGTGAGAGAAAAAAAAGTAGTTCTGAACGGGGATTATTTATTATATTGAAGGATTGAGATAACCGTATCATTATATCTGACAAAGATTGTTCTGATTGATTAGCAAAACTCAGTGTAATATCGGTGAATAATTTTGATTTATCAAAACCATCTGAAACAATGACCTGTAAATTCATTGCTAATGCTAAATAAATGAATTCGGTTTGAGGTAGGTCTGAGAGTTCAATTAGACAATCACAGCTTTTTAATAATTGTGCAAAAAACGTAGGCTCTGGAATAATTTCTTCTTGGAGACAAATAATTTCTGCTGAAAACTGCATTTGTCGTTCCAGTAATTTGAATAGAGATTCTTCCAACGATATAGAATTATTTT
Source organism: uncultured Candidatus Sericytochromatia bacterium (assembly GCA_964598905.1). GTDB lineage: Bacteria > Cyanobacteriota > Sericytochromatia > UBA7694 > UBA7694. Next base: position 37,436 of record CAZRFI010000002.1, read on the forward strand.
TCAAAAAAAGAATCAATGAGACGTCTTTTTCAGAATTAAAATTAGATAAATAAACAGATATAATCTTCTCTAAATCAGTGATTTTCGTTTTTTTGTCAATAACAACTAAAAATTTATATTTTTTATTCGAATCCAAATCCAAGCAATTAATCAAATCTGGATTATAGAGATTCAAGTCGAGAGAATTTGTAGTCATAAAATTCGGTAAAGTTCTTTCAAAAATGTTTTAGAGAGTATTTTAGATTGAATATCTGGTACAATACTACACTATTTTTTTATTGTCACATCAATATACTAGGTGTTTTTATGCTTCTACAGCTATTTTGGTGTCTTCAATGAGTCCCATTCATCACGCTTTGATTCTGGCCGCAGGCCGGGGCAGCCGCTTGGGAGCAATGACGCAAGCCCTGCCTAAGGGACTGGTTGAATTGGGAGGGCGCCCGCTCTTGCACTGGCAGATCGACGCCCTGCGCCAATCGGGACTGAAAAATTTGGGCATTGTTCGGGGTTATCGGGCCGAGGACTTGGCTTTTTCGGGCTTGCAAACATTTGAAAACCCCCGCTGGCAACAGACCCAGATGGTCAGGTCTTTGGCCTGTGCCAGTGCTTGGCTGATGCGCTACCCCTGTTTGCTGAGTTATGCAGATATTGTGACCTCAGCCGACTGCTTGCGGGCTTTGGCCGAATGTCCAGGTGAGCTGGTAATCAGTTCAAATCTGGGCTGGCGAGCCCTTTGGCAGGCCCGTTTTGCCGATCCCCTGGCCGATGCGGAGAGCTTTAAAACCAATGGCCAAGGGCAGTTATTGGAAATTGGCGCCCGAGCCAACAGCTTGGAAGAGATCGAAGGCCAGTATATGGGGTTGCTTAAAATCACCCCTACAGCTTGGAATTGGATCGCCAATTTATTGGCAGAGTTGGAGCCCGAGCAAGCCGATCGCTTGGATATGACCAGTCTCTTAATGGCTTTGCTCAATCGGGGATATCCCTTACAGGTTTTGCCCGTTAACGCACCCTGGCTGGAAATAGATACCTGCGAAGATCTGGCTTACTACCAGCAATGTTTAAAAAATGGCAAGCTGACACTGCCCATGCAAGACCCGGTGCTGTGGTAAGATGGATTCCTCAAATCCCGTCTTTCGGAGGCACCCATGAAAATCCTGGCCGTTTGTGGCACCACCCACCACGAAAGTAATTCAGGCCATATCACTAAAATCATTGCCGCAGCCGCGCGTGCGGCTGGTGCTGAAGTGGATTTACTGGATTTATTGGCTTCGCCCTTGCCGCTCTTTCGCACAGATCAGAGCTATGAAAATGATCAGATTGTGACCCAGGTGCGCCAAGCCTGCCAAGCGGCAGATGCCTTTATCTTGGTTTCTCCCGAGTACCATGGCTGTATGACAGGTTGGATGAAAAATTTTCTCGATTTTCACTACCATGAATTTGCTGGCAAACTCTTTGTCCTGGCAGCCACCACGGGTGGTAGCTTGGGTGTCAGTTGTATTACCCAGATGCGCGTGGCCGTTCAGCATTGCCATGGTTGGTCCCTGCCTTATCAAGCCGCTGCCCGCGAAGCGGATTTTGACAGCAAGGGGCAATTGGCCAATGATTCTGTACATGAGCGCTTGGAGCGCATGGGACGCGATTTGGTAATCTATGGTAAGCTCTTACGCGAGCAATTTCAAAATGACCGCCAAGGGGCCCGCGAGGCCAATGATACCTCCCGCGAGTGGGGTTTTGCTGGCTGGTATTCCCGCGGTTCAGATTAATCCGCGGTCACCCAACGCGTGTGGGAATTCGGCTGGCTAAAAAGACACCCATTCACACTTTTAATGGCGGTTTTGGGGCTCTTGATTCATTTGGGCCTGACCCTGCAATTAATTCCACTCGCACGGCAATTGGAGCCCCTGCTCCGACAGTTTGAACTCTCTGCCTTTGTCACTTTTATCGCGCTCTTATTGGGGATTTATGCCGCCAAAGGGCTTTTTGACTGGCTCCAACAGGTTGCCTGGAGCCAGTTGGTCTTGCAGCGCAGCATGGAGCGCCGCTTGGAACTTTACAGTTATTTATTGCAAATGCCTCTGAGCCGTTGGCAAAGTGAACAAATTGGCGATCTCCAAGCCCGCTTGACCGTGGATCTGCAAGAGCTGGAAAATGCCAGTTTGAACCAGCTCAGCCGGTTTTTTCCCAATCTGCTGCAGGTAGCAGTGCTCTTGGTTTACCTGATCTGGCTCAATCCGATCCTGACTTTGGTGACCGCCTTGCTATTGCCTTTGGGTTCACTCAGTTTGAATTTAACCAGTTTGCGTCTGCGCCACTGGTCTGAAACATTACAAACGGCGCGGGGACAACTCTTTGCTGAAATCGCCGATAGTTTACAGGCTTTGCCCAGTCTCTGGCCCTTGCAGGTCAGCCCCTGGCTGGAAAGTAGGTTGAATCAAATCCAAACTCATTTATTGCGGGCCCAGCGCAAACAAGTCGCTTGGCGGGCCTTACAAGGCCCTCTGCTGGGCTGGGTTCAGGCTTTGGCACTGGGTTTGGTGTTGCTAAGTGGTGCTTGGCAGGTGCAAAGTGGCAGAGCGAGTGTTGCCGATTTGTTGGCTTTTGGCACAGCCTTGGCCCTGAGTATTGACCCTGTTTTGGCCTGTGTCGAAGCCTGGGGTCTGGTTCAAAGTGCGTTACCGGCCCAAAAGAGACTGGCCGAGCTGATACCCACTCAGCAAAAGTCCTCTCTCCCAACCGTATTGGTTTTGCCCCCAGACAGCCCCAACTTGCTTGAAATCAAGGCGGTTGATTATGGCTATCCCGGCCAGCCTGCCCTGTTTCAGAATCTCAATCTGGCTTTGCCTGCCAGCAAATGGAGTGCTTTGCTTGGGCCCTCGGGCTGTGGGAAATCCAGTCTATTGCATCTTTTGGCAGATTTTTTGCCACTGCAAACAGGTCAGCGATTGCAGCGGGAGGATCTGCTGACGGCTGTATTGGTACCGCAAAAATCGGCCTTCCTCAATTTAAGTTTGGGGGAAAATCTCTGTTTGGGCCGAGACATTGCTGACGATGACTTGGCCCAAGTGCTGGAAATCTGTCAAATCAACAGATTTATCAATAATTTGCCTTTGGGTCTGGCCAGTCCAATGGGCAATCAGGGCAGTCTCTTCTCTGGCGGCGAACGGCAGCGCATCGCTCTGGCGAGGGCTTTATTGGCCCGGCCCCAACTCTTGCTTTTGGATGAAGCCACCTCTGAATTGGACCCGCTGACAGAAGCCAAATTGCTGAAATCACTTAAACAAACATGGCCGGATTTGACCTGTCTTTGGGTCAGCCATCGCCCTGAAAGTTTGCAAGAAATTGAATACTTTCTCAGGCTCGCACATGGTACAATCAGCGTAATCGACAGCACAGATGGACCAAATGTTTGAACCGGATTTTTCGCATTTTCCCCCCAAAAGCTCAGAGTCATGGCCCAAAAACTTTCCCCAAGCACTCGTAAGCCCAGAAAAAAGCGTGCGGATTCGGGCATTGGCAGATTTGGCTGAGAGCAGCTCAGCTGAAAAAATCTCAGTGTTGGTGGAATTGCTCAAACACGAACAAGATCCTGACTTATACGTTCTAGCCAAAGCCCTTTTATTGCAATTGTCAGATGCAGCAAAAGCCCATTCCCGCTGGGATCCTTATGGCCAGTTTCGGATCTGAAATGCAGACCAAGAAAAATGCAAAATAAGACCGCATTGATAGCGCGCAGACACCTGGGCCAGGCTGAGGCGTTGAAACAAATGGGGCAATTTGATGCCGCAGAACGCCTTTACCGGCGGATTTTGCGCTTGGATCCCCAGGCTTTTGAAGCTGCTTACCAATTGGGGTTGGTGGCAGAAAAAAAAGGCTTTCCAGTTCGGGCTGCCCGCTATCATCGCCGTGCCATTGTCCACAATCGTCGCTATGCCCCGCCCTATCTCCGGCTGGGCCAAATTTACGAGAATAGCAACGACTTTTACAAGGCCTTGATGGCTTATGGTGAATATTTATTGCGGATTCCCAAAAGTATTAGTGGTGATGCCTATCTGCGTTTTGCCCGTATGTTGACGCTTTTGGAACAAGATGAAATGGCCCTGCCTTTTTATCTGCAATCGCTGGAATTTATGCCTGCAGATGCCACCACCTATTTCCTTTTGGCGGAGACCTTACAAAGCCGAGGAGATTTGGATGGGGCGCTTGAATGTTTTATGGCCTTGGGCAAAATCAACCCCATCGCGCTGCCTTTGATTTCATTTTTTATGGGCTATTTGCTCGAAAAAAACGGTGAATATGCAGCGGCCCTCAAATGTTATGATCAGGCCCTGGAACATCCCGGACAATTGCAGATTTGGAAACTCAAACGGGATTTGGCCTACCCGCTGATTATGCAGAGCCGCGAAGAAATTGAACACTTTGAGAAAAAACTCAAAAAAGTCCTGTTTGATTTCCGCTTTGCCCTCTTAAAAAAGCCCTTGGGTGCCAACAACCAAAATCACTATTATTTCAGCATGTTGCAGTTGAATATTGTACATATTGCCTATCATCACTACAATCCTTTGCCCTTGCGCCGAGAATTTGCCGAGTTATTGCCCCAGTTTTTGCCGCCTGTCAATTTGCCCGCTTGGCAGCCCCGCAGCCAAGCGGGTCATTTGATTCACCTGGGCCTGATCTGTGCCCCGAAAAGCCTGAATATGGCCTTTGCCTATGCGGGTGCTCTCTTCAATGAATTGGACCCTTCCCGTTTTCGGATCACGGTCTTCTGCAATTCACCCAAAGTCAGCCAGATTTTTAACCCCCAGAACCGCTATTGTTTTAACCATCCCAATGCCAATTATCGGGTTATTTCACGGGATTACGCGGAAGCCGCAAAACAGATTCGGGCTGAAGAATTGGATTTGTTGATGTTTACCGAACCCAGTTGGGACTCGTTTCAATACTCCCTCTCCGCTTTGCGTTTGGCCCGCGCCCAGGGAACGTCTTGGATGAATCCCGGCACCACCGGCATGCCCGAAATGGACTATTTTTTCTCAAGTGAGTTAATGGAGCGCCCAGGAGCAGAAAGTGATTATTCAGAAACCCTGGTCAAATTTAAAACCCTGCCCTCGCATTTGCCCCTTTACCCCTTCCCCGAAGATCCCGTTTCCCGTTCGGATTATGGCCTGGATGGGGTCAAACGCCTGTATAGTTGTCCGCAAACCTTGCTCAAATTCCACCCGGATTTTGATCCGATAGTGGCTGAAATCTTGCGCCGCGACCCCGAGGGCCATCTCGCGCTGTTGGCAACCAAACAGCAGGGACAGCTCTGCGATATTTTGCTCAAACGCTTTCAAACAACCATTCCAGACGTGATGGATCGGATTTGGGTTTTGCCCGAAATGCCTGTGCCCGACTTTTTGGGTCTTTTGCGTGTCAGCGATGTGGTGCTTGATCCGCTTTATTATGGCGGGGGCACCACCACATACCAAGCCATGGCTTACGGTATTCCGATCATTACTCTGCCAACCGAACGCATGGTGGGCCGAATCACTTCTGCCCTTTACAAAAAGATGGGTTTGACAGACACTGTCGCCACAGATCCCGAAGACTATATCCAAAAGGCCAATCGCTACGCCATGAACCCCGAATTGCGGGCCTCCATTGTCGAAGGTACACTGGCTCAGAGCATTTTATTCGAAGACCGGGCGATCATTTCCGAATTTTCCGAATTTATGGAAGATGTCGTTGCGGGCCGACGCACCCCCAGATCCAAACCAAGCTAAATCACCCGTTTAAAACGGGGTTTGGGCCATTAACGCCCACCAGGCAAAGCCTGAAAAATGGCTTCCAATTGCCCTGCTTCGAGTGAAATCAGGGCCTGTGGGTTGGCCTGAATCAGGTGCTCAAAGGGGGTTAAGACCTGAATACCCCGCCCAGGATCCGGCCAGTCAGCCATAAAACCCTGGGTCAAAACCGCCACACCCGCGTTTAATATTCTTGCCAATAGCGCCTCTTGGCCCCAAAGCCGTCTCAGGGGGAAAACAATCAGGCTGGCAGAGGCAAACAAATCCCGCTCTTCGGTTTCAGCCAGACCTCCCCCCACCACAGTCAATTCGGGGATCTGTTCGGGATCGAGGCCCAAGTCCTCAATTTGTGCCAGCAATTCCTGCTCAACCTGCTCCAAATCGTCATTTTCATCTGGCAAATAAAGACTCAGCCGAGCAGGGCTGTCTGCCGCATAATGCTTTAAAAAAGCAGCAATGGTCTCAGCATGACCATAGAGCCCTTCGGGGTGGTAGAGACAGAGCAGATGAAGGTTGTGCGAGGGCTGCATTCTTACATGTGGCTTTGTTTTCAAAGATGGATCTGTGCCTCTCAAAAGCGGCAAGACCTGGACCTGCTGAAAGCCCATCGCTTCAAGCTGGATGCGGGCCAAATCGCTGTAGACCTCAAAAAACTGCGGCAAATAGTCCTTCCGCAGATCCGCTGCAAGTTCCCAGACGGGACTGAGATCTGTTAGCCGGTAAAGCTTGTCTAAGCCGGGCTTGGGATTTGGATTGGCCAAAAAGCTCTCAATCTCCCACATGCGGCCCGCTTGCCAGATGAGCTGTTTCAGCTTTTGGCGGGGGGAGATCTGCCTCACTGCGGCAAAGACCTGCTTGAGGTCTGCCGCCATTTGCTCCCAGGTACAGGCCTCCTGTACCAAGGCTCTTGCTGATTCTACCCTTTGGTGGTTATCGGCATGCCAGGCTGTTTCAACCACCTGTTTGATCGCGTTGGGATCAAGCGGATCGAGGCTGTAAAAGAGATCCTGAAAGAAATCGCCTTGCACTGAATTTTGGCTCAATACCACTGGGCAACCTGCCCAGGCCGCCTCCAAGCTGCTCAGCGGAAAGCTTTCACTGGCACTGGGCAAGACAAAAAGCCGGGCAGCTGCGTAGGCCGAAGCCAACATCTGATCTGAGAGATCGCTCAAAACATGAATTCGGCCATTGCCAAGGTATTTGCAAAGTGCCAAATAGTCCTGAAACAGGTCCGAACTCTCTTTGCCCACCAAGACAATCGGAATGTCTGTTTCGCGCAGGGCATAACAGAGCAGCAATTGGTTTTTATTGGGTTCAATCCTGCCCACACAGAGCAAAAAGTCTGTGAGCCCATGGGTTTTCTCAAACAAGCAGGGATCGGCCTGGGTGTACAGTTCGGGGTCACAGCCATTGGGCAAAAGGCGGAAATGGGGCAAGCCGACTGGGCAATGGCGCATTAAATAATCCATTTCAGACAAAGCCTGTGGGATCAAAAAATCACAGACACCTGCAAACTGCCCAGATATCTTGTCGATTTTGGCTTTCATGCCGGTTTTTTGCCAATCGCCCTGAATTTTTTGCCAGAGTGAATCCAGACGCCAATTTTGCAGCCATTGCAAAAGATGGGGTGAAACAGCTGAGGCCTGCTTGAATTGACTCCCAACTTGCAAATGGATCTGGCTGTAAATTTCTTCTACCAGGGCCGATTCGAGGTAAAAGAGGGTGGAAATGGGCATACCCACTACGGGTTTGGCTGTCGCCTGAAGCAGGCGAAACTGGTATTGCTCGTGCAAATAGCCCACGGCGTAAATCAAATCATAGGCTTCAAAATCGAGGCGGCAGGCCAGAGAAATATCTGTTTGCACCCCTAATTGGCGCAGCCGGGCCCGCGAACGAAACATTTGCAAATCTGCCCCGCCAAAACTCAGGGCTGAGTCGGGTCGCATCAGAATCAAGACCCGCATTTCAATGGGTGCTTGGACTTTTTTCCAGATCACGACCACAAGCCGATCACAAAAGCTCTCGCGGTCAATCAAATCTACACTGGCCCCCGTAAGTTCAGCCAATGCGTTGCGCAATTCTGTGGGTTCGACTTGTGAACGAGAAAATGCGGCAAGCAGCAGACCCTCTGGTTTTAAAGCCTGCCAGGCCCTCTCGATTTGGCTTTGGGCGGCCTGATCAAAAAGGGTGAAATGCCAGAGTGTGGCAAGATCTGAATCAAGATCTTGCCCACTTTTTTCTGACGCCATCAGCATTCGGGTCAGGCCAGTGCGCCAGCTCATTTGCTCAGTTAGGTCTGGGTTTTCTCCCATTAAGAGGCTAAGTCTGGTTGCAAATGCCTGGGCATTTTGGGCCGCATTGAGTGGTCGTTTCAGAAGTACAAACAGTGGAAACTCAGGCAACGGCAGCTCAAAACCCATACGCTCACGCAGTGCAGGATCTTGTTTGAAGGCCAGAATAGGTGGCTGATATAAGGCCGCAGAATGGGTTTGGGCTCTTTGCAAAAAAGCCTGTGGGCGAGAGGGATCTGTGGAAAAGGCCGGAATCTCTGCCATTTTCTGCAAAGCTGTTTGTCGGGCTTCTGGCTCTGGCGTTAAAAGCCACTTCACCAGCCAAGAACTGTATTCTGCTGCTGAATGGGCGGGTTCGATTGTCAAAGCCTGTGCCAAGGCTGCTTGAGCCAGAACTAAAAATTGAATTTCAGGGTCAGCTTGCTTCGGAACAAGACAATCTGAATACTCATGGATTTCTCCCAGACGGTAAAAATAACACCGACCTTCAAAACAGTGCATCCAGGCTGCAAGCAGCATTTGTCGCGCCAAATCCAACCAGGCTTCAAAGGCCGCTTCGGGCTCGGCGGAAGGAAAAGTCACTTCTGGATAGAGTTCGACAATTTGAAACACTCAAGGACCTCCTTGGGTTGGTCAGTTACGTTTTGAACCACACCATTGAGATTCACAGGGAATGCCAT
>CAZRFI010000002.1:46292-51704 GCA_964598905.1 uncultured Candidatus Sericytochromatia bacterium
TTTTGGGGTGAAAAAACATATAAGAAATAGTTAAGAATAGATTAAATTTGAAAAATATTGGAACTTAATTTTGCCCCCTGCGTCGCCCCCGTGAATGGCAGCTATAGTCTAAAAAAATGCCGCTAAATTTGATGGTATAAGCGCTCTGGCTTTTTTCTCTCTCAGAGGGCAAGAACGTGCCAAGGGGGTGACACTTCGCACACCCGTGATATAATGCCTGAGTTAATGTGATTTGAATCACGCTGTTTTTCGTTTTCGTTTTATCTGAAACACAAACCAAGAACACACCACAACTTTCAACCTGGAAAGGATCGTTGCAAAGTCTATGCAGACTAACTTTCCCCAACAAACACCCCTTTTTCCCGAACTCGATCAGCTGTTTGATGATATTCATTCCCAATGGGCGTCCGAAATTCAGGACCTCAACCACCGCATTCCTGTGGCCCCGATGGTCTCGCCAGTTGTAGCGGCACCGGCAGCGGCATCCCGTTCAGCTCGCTCTTCACGCAAACCCCTGTTCGACCGCGCTCAGAACAGAAGCCTGCGCTCTAAACGGCAAGCCAGGTCCTTTGCTTTGCCTCAGAATCTGAATCTGGGCCTGAAACTCCCCCGTGGTTTCTCATTGCCCAAACCCGCGGTATTGGTGAAAACCGCCGCTGTTTGCGTGACACTTGTAGGTGCTGTCTCAGGTTATAACCTGATCCAAGCGGCCACTACCTCTTCACCTTCGCCCAAAATCCGCAAGGTCATGGCTCAAAACACCCAGACCAAAGTCGCCGCCTTCCGCAAAGAAGTGGCTGAAGGTAATCACTTTGTCGTCGACAGCGATAAACCGATTCAATACGTGGTCCAAGACGGTGATACCGTTTCCAAATTGGCCAATAAATTCCACGTCAGCCCCAATACAATTATTAAAAACAACGACCGCAAAAAACTCAAAGCAGATCGCATGAGACCCGGCACCCGCCTGACCATTCTGCCGATGGATGGCATTGCTCATCCCGTCGAAAAAGGTGAGACCATTGCCGAATTGGCCAAACGCTATAAAAAACCTGTAGATGAAATTATTGAAGTCAACGATCTCGATAACCCCCACATGATTGTCGAGAACCAAAAGTTGATCATTCCCAATGCTGCAGATTTGCGTCGCCGTCCCGTGGTCAAAACCCGTGTGGCCAGCCACAAACCAGCCAATAAAAATGGTTCTACTTCTGCCCATGCTCCATCAGGCAACCGCCTTTCTTGGCCTTCCGCTGGAATTGTGACCTCCAATTATGGCTGGCGCTGGTTCCGCATGCATGCGGGCATGGACGTTGCCGCTCCCATTGGCACCCCGATTCGCTCCGCCAAAGAGGGCCGCGTGGTCTACAGTGGCTGGATGGGTGGTTATGGCTATGCTGTTGATGTCGAACATCCCAATGGGGTTGTCACCCGCTATGCCCATTGCTCAGAATTGCATGTCCGTGTCGGGCAAACGGTTCAACGGGGCCAAGTTTTGGCTGCCATGGGTTCCACAGGCCATTCGACCGGACCTCACCTTCATTTTGAAGTGCATGTCAACGGCGAAGCCGTGAACCCCCGCAACCATTTTTAAACACACTGCCTGCTTGCCGGTTTTGCGTATATAATGCCTGTAGATTAATAGAGAGTTACGCACCATTGCAGGGAGTTCCCATGAAAGCAAATCCATCCCGCGAAACACTGTTGCAGATTGCCGCTTCTGTCTGTCTGTTGCTCTGTGCTGCCGTTCTACAACTGCTGTCGATCCCTTTCGGAGCCTTGGTACTGGGGGTGATCGGCGTTGCCTTGCTGGCCACTCAAGCCAAGTTTTTGCTGCGGCAAACCCGCACGGGTGCAGCTCAATTGGAGACAGTTTTACAGCAGGTTCTTAGCAATCAAGACCCTGACTTTGAAAGTCTGCCTGAACAGTGGCAATTGGTTGGAAAAAAACTCAAATCGATCACGACTTACCTCTCTGTGATGAAACAGAGCATGGAAGATCGCATTGCCCTGCTCGAAGAAAAAAACCAAGAGCTCAAAGAACAAAAGAGCAAAATTCAAGAATCATTTTTGGCGCTTCAACATTACCATACCATTCAAGACAAGTTTCGTGGGATTTTGGATATCGATGAAATCCTGAGCGAAGCAATGGAATTGCTGGTGCAAGAGGTCTCTCCCAACAAAGCTTTTTTTCTGCAATTTGATCTCGATACCGAACATGTGCGCGTTCACAGTCCTGTTGGCGTGCCTTTACAAGCCAATCAAATGTTGACCCGTGGCGAAATCTCAGGCTATTTACAGCGTTTTGAGAATGACCAAATGAGCGTCTTGGAAATGAGTGAAGAAGAGGGCCAAGGGGCCTTGTATGGCATTCCCTTTAGCTCCTGTCTCTTGGCCCGGGTGGTGATCGATGGCGAAGTCTGGGGAGTGATTTGTGTTCTTGATAAAGAAAGCCGTCAAGGAACCGAAATTTTTGGTGAAAAAGACCGGATTATCCTCGGCAATATGGCCTCTATTTTGCAAAAAGACCTTAAAAGTGCCCATCTGTTTGAGTTGGCAACTACCGACAGTCTCTCGAAGCTCTGTGTCCGCCGCTATTTTGAACGACGCATGGAAGAAGAAATTCGCCGCTCTCAGCGCCATCAATTTGAATTTTGTCTGCTGATGATAGATATCGACTTTTTCAAACGCTTCAATGATACCTATGGGCATCTCGTCGGGGATGAAGTGATCCGCGAAGTCTCTCAGCAGGTCAAAAACCAGGTCCGCAACGGCGTGGATATTGTCTCACGCTATGGCGGTGAGGAAATTGTCGTGCTCTTGCCGCAAACCCCACAAGAACCTGGAGAGATGGTTGCCGAGCGCATCCGTCAGGCAATTGAAAGCCTGGACGTGCCTTCTTTGAGCAATACCAAAAACAGCCCCCATGTGACCATCAGCGTCGGTATGGCGGCCTTCCCACAACATGGTCGCGATATGAAAGAACTGCTGGAACACGCTGATTCCAGTATGTACAAGGCCAAAGAGTCCGGTCGCAACCGGGTGATGGTGTATCAAGAATCGTAAGTTTGGTATAAATCATGTCCCGTCCCCCCAAACGTCCTCCGCTCAGACCCTTGGCACAACCTGGCCCCAAAGAACCCTCACGCCTGCGCAAATTCTTATTGCGTGGTTTTGTGATCTTGCTCATTATTGGCATGGCTTTGGGTGTGGGCGGAGGCATCGCTTTGGCTGTGCTCTACAATCGCCTGCCAGATGTGCGCCAACTTGAAAAATTCACCTTGCCCCAGGCCAACGAAATATATACCCGCTCTGGGCGACTGCTGACACGGATTTCTTCTCAGGGCCGCTATGACCCGATCCCCTTGGAGCAAATCCCCAAACACATGCAAGACGCAATCACCTCAGCGGAAGATCGGCGTTTTTGGGAGCATACCGGCGTGGATTTGCTCGGTTTGGCCCGTGCGGCTTTTGTGAATATTCGCAAAGGTGGCACCGTAGGCGGAGCCAGTACCCTGACCCAGCAATTGATTAAAAATCTGTTTTTGACCTCTGAACGCACAGCCAAACGCAAAATTGCCGAGGCCCTGCTGGCGATTCAGCTTGAGAGTAAATACTCCAAACCCCAGATTTTGGAAATGTACCTCAATTTGGTCTTTCTTGGCCACAATGTCTATGGCGTTGAAGCAGCCTCCCAAGTCTATTTCGGCAAATCCGTGCGCCAAGTAACCATCGCCGAAGCAGCCATGCTGGCAGGGATCATTCGCAGCCCTGAATACCTGTCACCTTATCACCGCATGGAAGGAGCCAAAAAAGTTCAAGCAATTGTGCTCAATCAAATGGCCAAAGATCAGCGCATTACCGAAAGCCAAAAGACCGAAGCGCTCAAACAGCCGATTCATTTGGCGGGTCTGCGTACAAGTTATCCCCACCCCTATTTTCTGGATTATGTGCTCTACTCACTCAGGGAAAAAGTGGGAGAAGGGCTGTTTCGCCGGGGTGGCTGGAAGGTCTATACCACGATTGATCCCGAGGCCCAGGCTTATGCTGAACGTGTCTTGCGTGAGCAAGCTCCGCGCATTCAGCGCTTTGGGGCCAAACAGGCGGCTCTGGTCTCTCTCGACCCCCGCACGGGTTTCATTCATGCCCTGGTGGGAGGGGTCGATTACTCCAAAAGTCAGTTTAATCGTGCTTTTCAAGCCCAGCGCCAGGTGGGTTCTACCTTTAAACCCTTTGTCTATTTAAGTGCCTTTGAACAGGGCAAAGATCTCAAATCCACCCTGCAAGATGGCCCCGTCAGTTTTGGGGGCTACCGCCCGCGCAATTGGGACCGCCGCTACCACGGCCAAGTGAGTCTTTTGCAGGCCCTGACGATGTCGATGAATATCCCAACCGTCAAATTGGCCAATGAATTGGGCATGGATCGGGTGATTGACGTCGCCCGCCGGGCAGGGGTGAGCAGTGAGATCGCCAATGATCTGACCTCGGCCCTGGGTTCTTCGGAAATGAATCTGCTCGAACTGACTGCTGCTTATGGCAGCTTTGCCAACGGCGGCATGCGTGTACTGCCCACGGCAATTGCCAAGGTGGTCGACGCCGATGGCAATGTGCTCTTTGATTATTACCCGCCACAAATACGTGTCTTTCCTTTGGCGGCAGTCAGCCAACTCAATATTGCCTTGCAAAATGTGGTCAATAAAGGCACAGGCACCGGGGCCAATATTGGCCGTCCGGCAGCAGGCAAAACGGGCACGACAGATCAGAGCTACGATACCTGGTTTGTGGGGTATGTCCCCCAATTGGTGACAGGGGTTTGGGCGGGCAACGATACCCCCAGCGCAACCCGTGGCGGTGGGGGTTCTGTCTGTGCACCCGTTTGGCGCCAATACATGCGTTTTGCCACCCGTGGCTTACCTGCAGAGGGTTTTGAAGTGGTTATGCCAGAAGGGTCGGCCTCCCCCAGTAGCAGCGAAGCCTCGGCCTCGCCCAGCCCCACTCCGACGGGACCAGCCATTGAAATTTCGGAAATTCCACCACAAACTCCACCTCCGGTAGAAAGCACCCCCACCCCTGCGCCCACCCCTGAGGTCACCGAACCACCGGCCGAAGAAACACCTGCCCCCATCGAAGAAACACCTGTGGCCCAACCCAGCGAAGAGCCCATGCTCTAAAATCAAGCTTTTGCTCTCGTGCTGACAACTCACACCCTATCTAGCACGCGCTAAATAGCACAAAAGCACCCGTTTAAACGGGTGCTTTTATACTTAGAAACGGAACATTAGAAATCGAAACAAATCGGGGATAAAAACCTAGAAGCTAAAACATTTGGATACTAAAAACATTTGGAAACGAATTCGAAACTAAATTTTTTAGAATTAAACGCCTGGAGCTTGCAGAGTCTTCCTTTCTAAA
>CAZRFI010000002.1:51804-55807 GCA_964598905.1 uncultured Candidatus Sericytochromatia bacterium
ACTATCTTGCCAAAATCATTCAATAACCTACCTGAGTACGAAGATTGTTAGATATTTTTCTGCTTGGATTTGTGTGCTTTTTGCACAATGCATCAGGCACTCAAGTACAATAACCAATCCGTTTTACAGGAGTATATCAGTCAGGTTAAGCTCGGGATAATCTTAGCAAAAAAAACAGGACTCATGCCCCAAAATCGCATTTGCCCATTGCTTGCAGACAATCGAACTCCATATTTTTTCCGGACCGCAGAGCCTCAACGCGCTTTTTAAGGGTTTGAATTTCAAGTGAACTCAAACCTGGAGCCTTTAAAAATTGGTTTAACTCGCTCAAAACTTGGTTTTTGGGCCGACAAAATGAACGCGTTGCCAAAATATCTGCGAAAAGATCGCTGCGCAAGGCCTTCAGTTCAGTTGCAAAGATCGGGGCCCATTGTTGCAGGCGCGATTGCTCTTGCCAGAGTTGCAGGTGCAAACCACTGCCCAAATGGCTACAACCACCATAATCCCAGGTTTGGGCAAACCAGCGCGGCCAATCGGTGGAATACTCACCCCAGGCCTTTTGTAGCAGTGCCATCAGCTGATCGTCGGTTTTTTCGGGGGTAAGCCCTGCCAATTTGGCAAATACAGGGTAATGCAGTGCCAGGATCAATTCGGTGCCTTCGGCCACCAAACGCGGCTTCAAACCGGGAGTAAGGGGCTCAACCCAGCTAAAATCAAGTTGTTTGCTCTGGGGCTTGTTCCAGGCTGATTGGTGCAATTGGCTCAAAGGCGGGGAAAGTTTGGGACTCAGGTTGCGGGCGAATTGCAGGGTTTTGAACCAATCTTCCTGGGTCTTGACGGCTTGAAACTGGCTGCGATAGGTTTGCAACTCTGAATAGACATCCGAACCAACTGTCTTTTTGAGTTTATCGTCGGCATTTACAAAAGTATTGCTGCCCCAGGCCCAAGCAGAAAAAGTGGCGCAGAGACTCATCAGTCCCCAACAGGCCACACCCACTGTCAAACCCACTGTCAAACCTGATTTCAACATTTTAGGCACCTCCGACAACTTTCTGTTCAGGCAAACGCCCTTCCAAACGACTGACCACCACCACAGCCGTAATATCGCCAGTGACATTCAAGACTGTGCGGCACATATCCAAGAGGCGATCCACACCATAAATAATCGCAATGCTCTCACCGGGCACACCCAGTGAAATCAAAATGCTGACAATCAAAGGCAGCGAACCTCCGGGCACGCCTGCTGTGCCTACCCCAGCCAGAATTGAGAGCAAGACCACCAAAATCTGTTGCATCAAGCTGAGTTCCACCCCAAAACACTGGGCCAAAAAGAGCAGGGTAATGCCTTCAAACAGGGCTGTGCCATTTTGATTGGCGGTGCTGCCAACCGTTAAGACAAAACGCGAAATATCTGCTGGCATGTGCAGTTCGTCTTGGGTCACGCGCAGGGCAGTGGGCAAAGTGGCATTGCTGGAACTGGTTGAAAAGGCTGTCAGCATTACTTCGCGAATCGCTTTAAAAAAGACCTTGGGCGAAAAGCCTGCCAGTTTGAGGATGGCTGAGTAGACAATAAACTGTTGGATCGCCAGGGCAGCCAGCACCACCAGCACATAATTGAGCACCAAATGTAAGATGGCAAAGCCCGTATTGGCAACCAAGATAAACAAGAGCGCAGCTACCCCAAAGGGCGCCAGGGACATGCCAAAGCCAATCCCTTTCATGACGATTTCATAGAGCCCTTCGAGAAAGGCTTTGACAGGTGCGACTTTTTCTGGGTCGGAGGCTGAAAGCGCCAGCCCGAGGACCACAGCAAAGAACATCACGGCCAGAAGACCGCCACCAGTATAGGAGGGATCAAAGGCCCTGGCCATATCTTCGACGGGGTTTTTGGGAATCAACGACACCAGCAATTCACTCACCGTGCGTTCGGGAATATCTGCCGCTTTGGCCTGTAAACCAGCCGCTGAGTCAGAAAATTTCTCAATTAGATATTGGCGATCAGCTGCTTTGATGCCTTTGGCTGGTTGAACCAGATTAAACAAAGTCAAACCGACAATCACCGAAATGCCCGAAGCCACCAGGGTATAGATCAGGGTTTTGAGACCAATCCTGCCAATTTTTTTCAAATCACCGAGTTCAGCCACACCCAGAATCAGGGCTGAGAGCAGCAGGGGAATGACCAACATAAAGATCATGCGCAAAAACAAATCGCCCACAGGCTTGATCCATTTGATCAGCTCAGCAACAGTATCGGGAGATAGGCCAAGCAAGTGTACCAGTGCACCACCGAGGATCCCCACAATCATGCCAATAAAAATCCGGGTGTGCAGGGGAATCGATTTCATCGGGGTACGTCCTGTCTGGTGATCATGCAATAACTGTTTGCTCTATTGTATGCGGATTTTGAACCAGACAGAAGGGAGAAGCCCAGAATCAGTGCGACGAATTCCCAGACGCTGCCGCGATAATGTGAAGCAAAACGGCCATCGTGCTGAGCTAAAAAGCAGGTTTAAAAAAAAGCTGGGCCCGGATTGCCAGCTTTTGTGAACAGAGCCGGGCAAAAGGTTCGCTTTTGAGATAGATCTGAAAGTCTAGCTCCTGAAAGGTCTGGGCCAATTGGCTCAGACCCGCCATTAAGATCGCCTGTTCTTCCATGCTGTATTTGTCGCGGGGCAATAATTTGCGTGCTGCCCTATGCACTTCATCGGCAATCTGAGCCCTGACTTCAGCTATACGTGACTGCAAAAGGGCCTGTTGTTCTTGGCTTGCTTTTAACTCTTCGGCAGCAGAGGCATAGGCCTCTAGCATCCAGTAGAAGGGCACATCTTTGAGTTTATTGAGCATGGCTTCACTCAGTTCCATTTGCCAGAGTCCGAGAAAATCTGAGAGTTCCATGCAGTCCTCCCAGGCTTCAGGGCGTCCTTGAAAGAGAATGCCACCCGTGAGGTCGTCCCAGCGTTCTTGCAGGGTATCTTCCCAACTCAGGGCGTGCATACCTGTACCCGATGCAAAGGTAGGACGGGTGTCTCCCGAGGGTTCAGCCAAAAAATCTGCGAGCAATTGGTAGTCTTCGGGTTGAAAACGCTCGCTGCTTGGCTCCGAAAAAATGGAATAGTCATAGCCTGTATCTCGGTGAACATAGTCATACTTTTGGCCATATTTAACCGTGTGGGTCAATTCTGTCAACACCTGATGGAAAAACAGGGTCTGGACTATTTCCAGCTCTTCAATACATTTGAGCCAAAAATGCTGGAGTTCACTTTGGTACAGAAGTAGAAATTGATCACTCAGACCTGCAGTCATGTCTTGGAAGCGCATTTTCACCTCGCCTTTGCCCAAAATGGTGGCACAATCAATTGCAATAAAACATCAGAATACAATTAGTATACACAATTGCGGTAAAAATCTCTAGCGCGTGTGCCAAAGTACCTGTAAAAATTCATCCCAATGGGTGCGTTGGGCAAAGCTACTCTTGAAATAATCTACCCGATGGGGATCGTCATGCGCCAAGGCTGTAATAGAGATCCCATTGGCTTCAGGATAATCCGTCCGGTGCCAGGCGTGTAACAGGCTCGCCTGTGCTGCGGCTTCGACCTGGGCAGAGGCAGCCCGAATCCTGGCATCGGGCAGATTGAGCTTTAACAGTTGGGCGAGATGAATCAGATCTTTTTCGTCTTCGGCCTCTTCAAAATGCTGGGCCTGTCTCAGGGCCCATAAAATTTCGGTCTGATACTGCGGCAGTCCAGCGATCAGGGCCAAACTCCACTGATCCACGGCCTGGATTAGGGCATCAAAACGCAGATCCAGCACCACGGCAGAGCCTGTGCGCTCTTGGTTATAGCTGGCACTCAAGGCACTGAGCATCGCCAATTCTTCCGCTTGGAGTTTGGGTTTGGCATTCAGAACTTTTAAAATCCGGTCGTATTCCAGACCCTCCCAATCGACAAATTCCTGGGAGTGAACCAAGGTCTTGGCATGGCCCTGCCAGAGGGCTTCCACCTCA
>CAZRFI010000002.1:55907-67415 GCA_964598905.1 uncultured Candidatus Sericytochromatia bacterium
TTGGCTGCTGCTGTCTTCCATAATATACCCCGAATGCCAATTCCAACCATGGCCCCAAAAAAACAGGGCATAGCGCTCAGCGGGATGGTTTTGGCGTGCCCAAATGACAAATTCCAGTAGGGTACGCGGGTCACCGAGATTGCGCTCTCCCCAATTGGCCAAAGCCTGAGTGGGGGTGGCCTTTAAACCAGGCAAAACCTCAAACAAGAGGGTTTCGCTCCAGATTTGGTTGGGAGCCCGATCTGCCAGGGCCAAGACTTTGACTTGGGCGTTGGAACCAGGGACGGCCAGTTCGCTTTCAAGATCTTTGACAATGTACTCATCCAGGTCATTGTCGCCAGACATATACAGCAATACCGTCCAAGCGGCTTTGGCAGGCTTGGCTCGTTCTAGAGAGGGTGACAGTGCCAAAGCAGGGCTGTAATTGAATATCATCCAACAGGAGCAAAACGCTGCCCCACCCCAAATCAGTAATTTTAAGCTGTTGACACTCATCAAACAGGTTCAGATCCTTTTAGGGGATTTTGCAGACGTTCACAGAAATGGGCCAAATCCAATGCTCCCGGACCTTCGAGCATGGTGTAGTGATCACCGGGCACCCTCAGCAATGTCAGCGGAGCCAGATAATCTCCCCAGCCCTTGTCTGGCCGGGGATCAGCCTGCGCCAAGCCCGCCTCGGCGATGACCAACGTTGCAGGCAGATTGAGGGCTGTCGGTTTAAAGGTTTTGGCAGCGTGAAGATTGGCTTCAAAGACAGTATAAAGCAATTCGTGCGTCTGTTTTCTGCTTTCATTTCTCTGTTTTTGTACGCTAGCAGATTTGCTAGCATCGGCGCTAGCATGACTTATTTCTTCAGATAACCCCAACTTTTGCATCTCCAAATCAAAACGCATGCGCACCTGGGACTCAGCCAACACACGACCCGGCGGGGGCAGGGGCAAATCAATCAAAACCAAATGGGAAACTGTGCGGCCGAGCGCCAAGGCCTGCCGCGCCATTTCGAAAGCCACCAAGGCCCCAAACGACCAACCGGAGAGCAATAAGGGCCCCTCGGGTTGGGCGAGTACCACCGCATCCAAATAAGCTGCGGCCATGGCTTCCAAGCTCAAATGGGGACTCTGACCCGTCAGCCCTTGAGATTGCAGGGCAAAAAACGGAAAGGTTAAGTGGCGGGCCAGGGTCTGGAAGGGAAAAACCGTGCCCGAAATGGCATGAACACAGAACAGCGCTTGGCCTGTGCCTTCGCTGCGTAAGGGCACGAGCAGAGACGGTACCCGTTCATTTTGCAGGGCTTCCGCCAAAGAGGCCACCGTTGAGCCCTGAAAGAGCAAGGCGGGAGAAACAGCCCTTTGCAGCGACTCCGACAGACGTTCTCGCACCTGCAAAGCCAGCAAGGAGTCACCGCCGAGTTGCATCCAACTCTCCTCTCGGCCCAAAGTCGCAAGTCCCAGTGCCTCACCCCAAATTTTGGCGATTTCTGTCTCCAGTGGACCTTGGGGCAAGTTCTCTATAGGGATTTCACGGGTTTGCAGCAGGGGTTTGGCTTTGCTCAGGTATTGACGGCTGAGCCCAAGCAGGTCGGCAGGTTTGAGCGGGCTGACGGCCAAGTTCGGGTGTTTGAGGCGATAAAGCCAAGCCAAGCTGGCTTGGCCACGTTCACGGTCGATGCCCTGAGTCAAAAGCGCAGTCTGCATTTCACGCAAGCGGGGGGGCAAAGAGGCCACAGCTTGTGTGGCCATGCCTCCCTCTTTCCAGGCTCCCCAAGCAATACTTTGGACAGGGAGACCCGCTTGCCAAGCCGCCCCAGCCAAGGCGTTCAGAGCCGCATTGGCTGCCGTATACGCCCATTGACCGGGTTGTCCACTCAAACTGCTCAAAGCTGAGCAGAAGAGTACCAAGTGGGGGGTCAATTCAGTTGTTTCTAAAGCCGCTAACAGGTGTTTGGCTCCCAGCCATTTGGCAAAGACAGGCCAATCCCTCAGCCAGCTCTGCGGTCCAACAGGCGATGTTTCTAACTCTGCCAAACTCTCCAACAGCCAATGTTGATCCGGACTACCTGCAGCGTGGATCACCCCAGTCAGTTCTCCTGTTTGCGCTTGAATTGCTGCCAGGGCCTGATCCCAACTCTGCCTGTCGGCCATATCCCCCGCAATCCAGTGAACTTGGGCTGCAGCCCCAAATCGGGCGGCAAGCTCCACAGGTGCCTCTCGGCCCAAGAAAAACAAGGATGATCCAGCTGGCAGGGCTTGCGCCAATTGGCCGCCAATTTCGCCACTCCCGCCACTGATCAAATACGTGCCCACTGGCAATGGCGCTGGGCTGACAGGTCCGTTGACAGCCTGGGGTAAAATTTGTTGTACGAGTTGGGGCTCCCAGAGCCAGCGATTGCGCAAAGCCAGCTCGGCAGGAACATCATTCAACAGCGCCTTGAGTAATTCATCCGACAGGGGCAATGAACCGTCGGACTCCAGCCACAGGCAGTGCAGAGTAGGGTTTTCACTTGGCAAAACCCTGACAAGGCCTAGCAATAACGCCAGATCTGGAGATAAGTTCTGCTCGGCTCCGGTCACGACCTGCACTGGCGGCATCAAAAAACAAAGCTGTTTGACGCCAAGTTGCAACAGCTCAGCCAAATATGTCAGGGCCCATTTGAGCAAACCGTCTGCGGGAACCTCTTTGTCCCAATCACGGCAGTCAATGACAGCCCTGTCATATTTCTCTGCTCCGACTTTGAGCTGTTGCCCGGCAATCAGCCAAAGCAAATTCTCGCTCTTCGTGGACTCATTCGCGTGAAAGTCAGACACAGCAACTGGCAGTTTCCGCCGCTGCCATTCCAGGGAATAGAACCAGTCTGAAAAATTTTGGCGCACAGGCAGTGCCTCAATCCCTGCTGAGAATGAAGGATTAAACCAGTAATTTTCTCTTTCAAAGGGGGTGCCGGGCAGAACCAACTTTGCATAGCATTGCTCAAACAGGGTCTTACGCTCCAGGCGAAAGCCCATTTGCCACAACCGTCCCAGGCAATTTAAAAAGGTAGAGCGGCTCTCTGAGGCCTCCGAGCCCAAGCCCCAAAGCGGCAGATGTCGACCCTTGCCACGCAGAAAAGCACTGAGAGCCCGGCCGGGACCCGTTTCGAGGGTCAGATAGGGCTCTTGCTGACCCATATCCAGCAGTTTTTCTAAGCTGCGCGCAAAGGGAACAGGCTCCAAGGTTTGTGCCCGCCAATAGGCCGGGTCGCGTAAGTCATCGACGCTCAAAACCTGGCACCGCAGTGCAGAAAATACCTGCCTAGGCCCCTTTTGCCAGGGTTGGCTGGCACAGAGCTGGCTGAGTTCGTCCAGGATCGGTTCCAGCAGTGGGTGATGCACGGCATGGGGAATGGGCAATTCAATCCAGCGCAATCCGGCCAAACGCAGAGCCTCCCGCAGGGGTTCTCGTGCTGCCAGCGGACCAGCGACTGTGACCTGTTCATCGGCATTGATTGCAGCAATACAAATCCCTTCGGGCAAGATTGACTTAACTCGTTCGCAAGGGCCCTGAACGGCCCACGTAAATCCAGACAGTTCTGCAAATAGCTCACCCCGGCGACAGACCAAGTCCAGCATTTCAGGCAGGGCCAAATGGCCGCCCAGACACAACGCTGCGTATTCGCCAAAACTGTGCCCGAGCAGAAGTGCCGGCTGCAATCCCAAAGCCAACCAAGTCTGCCCCAGGGCATACGAGAGCAAAAAGATCAGCGGCTGCATCAAACGCGGATCTGCCAATTCGGCAGCGGAAAGCCCACCTGAATCTGCCCCAAACAAGGCAATTTGCAATCGACCAGCCAAATCAAATCCGCCAGATCTCAATGCCCTGTCAGGCTGTCCCTGTATCAGCGCCAGGGACGCTTCGATACTTTTGGCAAAAACAGAAATCGTTGACAAATTTTTTGCCACCCCTTGCACCTGACTCCCCAGACCAGGCAAAAGCCAGAGCAAAGGAGGTTGTAATGCGGATGCTTGGCCTTTTGCTATGCCCTGAAGAGGCGCATCTGAGCTGCTTTGACACAATTTTTCGCTTAGGTCTGCGCTGTCATGTGCCGTGAAAGCCAGGCGCCAGGGGAAGGACTGCCGCCCCAGAGCAAGGTTAGAAGCCAAATCAGACAAATTCACGGGCGCACTTTGTGCTTGCTGCCAGTCATACAGCGCGTTTTGCAATTGCACTAAAGCCAACTCTGAACGCGCAGAAAGCAAAATCAGTTCAGATTGAGGGAGGAGATCTGTGTTTGCCGTTTCACCGAAAGGCGCTGGCTTTGGGGAATCAGGCGGACCAGCCAAAATAGCATGGGCATTGGTGCCACCTATCCCAAAGCTGCTGACCGCAGCACAGAGCAAGTTTGCCGTTTGAGACACATCTTCTGCTTGGCTGGCGGGATAAACCGGGGCTCGCTGCCAGTGGATGCGCGGACTGGGTTGGCGAAATCCTGGTTGGGGGGGGATTTTTTTATGCAGAAGCACGAGCAGGGCCTTGATCAGACCGGCCACCCCGGCAGCGGCATCAAGGTGGCCCAGATTCGCTTTGAGTGAGCCGATGGCTGCATGGGGCACTGTTTGCCCGTAATTTTCTGACCAAGCCTGGGTCAAAGCCTGAATTTCGACATTGTCGCCCAAAGCCGTGCCCGTGCCGTGAGCCTCTAAATAGCGAATTTGGGCAGGCCTGATTCCCGCGCGGGCCAGAGCTGTGCGCAGCACAGCGACTTGGCCGGCAATGCCAGGTGCCGTAAAACCCAGTTTTTGTTTGCCATCGTTGTTGATGGCTGAACTGAGGATTTGGCCCAGAATCACGTCGCCATCAGCTTGGGCTTGGGCCAAAGGTTTGAGCACCACCAAAGCGACACCACTGCCGCCAACAATCCCTGTGGCTTCGGCCTCAAAGGGGCGACAGGCCCCATCCACAGAATAGATCCCTCCGGGTTGGTACAGGTAGCCCTGGGGGTCGGGGTCAAGGGTCACACCGCCTGCCAGGGCCAGTTCACACTCGCCCCGGCGCAGGCTCTCACAGGCCAAATGCACAGCCACCAGAGAGGTTGAACAGGCGGTCTGCACAGCCAAAGCTGGGCCGGTCAAATTGAGGTGGTAAGCCACCCGTGTGGCCAGATAGTCTTTGTCATTGGCCAGCAGGGCCTGCATGGGATTGACTGCCTCTGTCAGATTTTGGCCCAGGTTGTTTTGGCCCAGATGCATCAACAAATAGCGGCTGATCCCTGCCCCTGCAAAGACCCCAAATGGCCGGGGCTCTGAACAATCGCCATACCCCGCCTGTTCCAAGGCCTGCCAAGCGGTTTCCAACATCAGGCGCTGCTGGGGATCTAAAAGACGGGCTTCGGCCGCAGAAAGCTGAAAGAGCTTGCGGTCAAAGGCCGCGATATCTGGCAGGACCCCTGTGATGGGAACATAGTGGGGGTGATCCATTAGCCGCTCAGACACCCCTTTGGCGATGAGTTCTTCCCGACTGAAGTGTTTTAAGCCAGTCTCGCCCCTGCAGAGCAAATCCCACAAGGCCTCAACCGAATCGGCCCCAGGAAAGCGGCCAGCCATGCCAATCACGGCTATCGGGGTATCTGCAGCCAATTGGGTGGGGATAGTCGGGGGCGTTGTCGAACCCGTGGTCTCTGCTTCAATTTCGGTTTTTGTCTCAGGTACTTGTAATCTTTGGGCCAATTGGCGCAGGGTGGGAGCTGCAAAGAGGTCCATCAGCGCCAGGGGCTGGCCAAATTCAGCTTCAATTCGGTATTGGGCTTCGACCAAGAGCAGAGAATGCAAGCCCTGGTCCATAAAGTTCTGATCGGGGTCGAGGGGCAAGCCCCCGTTCAGTTCTTGCAAGAGCAGATACAGGCGTTTTTCGATTTGATTCAAACTGGCTGCGCGTGTTTCAACCTGGGGCAGCGGCAGAGCTTTGAGGTCGAGCTTACCATTCAAAGTCAGGGGCAAAGCAGGCACCCAAACAAAATGGTCGGGAATCCAAGCCGGGGGCAAAATAGCTTGCAGAGATTGTCGCAAATTTGACACGGCGGGCTTGGGTACTTCGTTTTCAGCAATCAGATAGGCAATCAAGACTGACAGACCCTCTCTCAGCTCACGCAGGGCCACGCGCGCATCTTTGACTGCAGGCAATTCAGATAAGGTGACTTCAATTTCTGCCGCTTCTAAGCGAAAACCGCGAATTTTGAGCTGGGTATCGCGCCGGGCCAGATAGTGAATGCGCCCATCAACATCTTGGCGGGCAAAATCCCCGCTGCGGTAAACCCGGCCCAAGCGCGGGTGATCTGAAAAGCGTTGTTCAGTCAAAGTGGGGTTGTCAAAATAGCCCTTGGCCAGCCCTGCTCCGGTTACGGTGATTTCACCGGCAACCCCCACAGGCACAGGCCCTTGGTTCTTGTCCAGCAAGGCCAGTCCCAGGTCTTGTAAGGGGTGACCGAGGGGGCTTTGTTTGCCCACCGCCTGTACCTGTTCTGGGGATATCCGCTCAAAGGTCACAAAGACCGTGGTCTCTGTAATGCCGTAGCTGTTATACACCGCTACCTGATCGCCAAAGCAGGCAAACCAAGGTTTTAAACTGCCCAAGTCCAATTTTTCACCGCTTAAGATCAGCCAGCGCAAAGGCGGCAATACCAGGGATTTCTGTTGCAATGACCCTTGCAATGACCCTTGCAAAGCGCGCAAGGCCGAAGGGGTCAGATTGAGGCCTGTCACAGGGGTTTCGATCAGGGTTTGCCAAAACTGGCTGCTGTCGCGGGCCAAAGCGCGGGGGATCAGCAAGAGCTGGGCGCCGGCATAAAAGGCCCCCCAGATCTCCCAAACGGAATAATCAAAGGCCAGCGAGTGAAAAAGCACCCAGGTATCATCGGGCCTGAGCTCCACCTCGCGGGCCACAGCGGGAAAGAGGCGCGCCACCTGGCCATGGGTAATTTCAACCCCATTGGGCTCGCCGGTACTGCCCGAGGTGAAGATCATATAGGCCAAATCATTGGACGAAATGGGCAAGTCCAGATTGGTTTCGTCGCCCGTTTCAAGCGGCGCTCTACTCAAGACTTGGGGATCATACCAGTTCAACCGCATTTTCTGGGGGCTTTCTGGCAAAGTCTGTTGCAAGGCCGCTTCTGTCAATAAAAAATGCGGCTGGGCAAAGTTTAAGATCTTCGCTGCGCGCAGGGGGGGCTGGTCTTGGTCGATGGGCAGATACAGTGCCCCGGTTTTGAGGATGGCCAATAGACAGACCAGGGCCTCGGGGCCAACTTCCAGCCAAACCGCAGCCCGCATACCCGGCTCAAGTCCCTTGCGGCGCAAGCCTCGCGCCAACAGATTTGCCCGCCGATTCAACTCTCCATAGCTCATTGCTCGCCCTTGCCAGAGCAGGGCCGGGCGCTCTGGGTCTTGGGCCGCCTGGCGCTCGACAAATTGGTGAATCAGACCTTCTATCGGGATCACGGCCAGGGGCGTGCCGACGCTTAAACGTGAGGCCGCCTGTGCCTCAGGAGGGACAGGTCGCATCTCGCCCAGGGGCTGTGCGGGTTGGGCCAATAAACGGGAAAAAAGCCCCAGATAATCTCCCAGCATCTGCCTGAGCAAGTCGGGTCCAAGTTGGTTTAAAGAACTGGATAAGCGCACCCGCAGTCGGCCCGGCTCCAGGGTCAGGGTCAGGGGGAAAGGAGGGGGCTGCTGAGGCAGTTCCTGCCACTGCAGCTCAAAATTCAGCGGGGGCACTTCCAAGGGGCTGTTTTGAAAGACAAAATACAATTCAGGCAACGGGCTCTCACTTTTGGGCAGGGCCGCCACCACTTTTTCGAAGGGCAAATCCTGCCAGAGCAAATGCACTTGAAATTGCTGCGCATGCCGGCCACAGTTTTGAGCGAAGCTCAATTCAGGCTGCACTTCCAGCGGCAGCAAGAGGGTGTTGATCAGGCATCCAATCAGGTTTTCCAAACGTGCATCCGACCGCCCAGAAACCGGCGTGCCCATGATCATTCGCTCTTGAAGGCCATACTGAGAGAGCAAGACCGTCCAGGCCGTTAAACAAATTTGAAAGGGCGTCAGGGATGTGGCCTTGCCAAAAGCCAAAATCTGATCCCAGAGTGTTTCTGGCAGGTCTAATTCCACTTCCGCTGGGCCAGATTCGCGTGGACAGGTCTCTCCCGGCAAGTCCAAACCCGTAGAAAACCCAGCCAGGGCTTGGCGATAAAAAGCCAGCGCTGGCTCTAACCAGGGGACTTCATGTAATGCCTGCTGCGCCAAATCCAAGCCCGTGATCACCGGCATTGGCAGCTCAATCCCGTGATAAGCCGCCAAGAGTTCCCGCAGCAGCACCCCGGTGGACCAACCATCCGAGATCAGGTGGTGCAGAGACCAGGCCAAGATTCCCCGCTGCTCAGAGAGTGGCCACCAAGCCATGCGCATGAGCGGGCCCAGAGACAGGTTAAAGGGCTGAGCACACCAGCTTTTGAGTTCAGTTTGAGACTCTGTCTTGGCGTGTTGTGACAGATTTTCTGGCCTGATCTCCAAGCGCAGTGCGGATTGAGGCATGATCTGCTGGTAGGCCTTGCCTGCTTTTTCAGGGAAAACCGTGCGCAGCGCACTCTGCCGTTGGCCCAGTGTTTGCAAGGCCGATTGCAAACGCTTAAAATCAAGGGGGCCGGTGATCTGACAGGCCCCACTCAAATTGAGCAGATCGCTGTCTGGGTGCAATTTCTGCAGAAACCACATGCGGCTTTGCGAAGACGTAAGCGGACCCTGGGCTGGGATCTCAGCCCGCTCGTTGTTGGCCAGCAAGGGGGGGCGTTGCTCCAGCTGTAAGAGGGCCAAAATCTGAGGTTTTAAGTCAGCTAAAGCGACTCGCTGTGATTCAGAGATGGCCCCTTTGGGGGCACTTAAACTGAGCTGCCCATCTTTGATTCCCAGCAAAGCGCCGCTTTGGCGCAATTCGCGCAGCAGAGCGCTGGCCCCTAACCAGGCTGAATAATGACGTGGAAGCTCAGGCATGAAAAAAAAACGATTCCCCAGGTCAATTTAACGCAGGGCTGCAATCAGAATATGCACAGCCAAGGCCAAATTGACCAGAAATCCCCCCCCGAAAGCCAATGATCGCCAGGGTTGAAGACCTTTGAGGTAAAAGAAGGTATGCCCCAAACGGGAGGCGGTAAATACCCCAAAATAAAGCGGGGCTAAGCCATCTGCCGCATGTAAAAACAAAGCAGCCCAGGCCAGACCCAAAAAGATCGGAATATTTTCCAAATCGTTGCGGTAGGCATTGCTGGCACGGATATAGTCAGGGTGCTCGGCTTCGGCTTGGGCCGTTTTACCAATCAGGGCTGCATCTTCGGGATTGGTGTAGACCTTGTTTTTGTTGCGGACCAGCCCTTGGGTTAGCCCAATCGCAAACATTTTGAAGAAGAGCACAGCGGTGCTGACACCCAGGACTTTGAGTGCAATGGGGTTGATTCCCATTGTCTGTGTGAGCGTTTGTGAAAGCGTTTGGGCCAGTTCGGGAGTGGGCATGGTCATTATCCTTGTATGGGGCTGAATGGCTTCATTATAGCGGGCGGGACTTGCAAAACCCAAATGGGCAAACGATTTGTTGGTGGCTTGCAATGGCTGGTTGTACCGTTTAGGCTATACTGATGCAGCACTTGCCGAGGAGAAAACCACCCATGAAAAACAATTTTAAAACAGCCCTGACCCTTCTTGTACTCTCAGCCTTGGCCCTGACGGCCTGCCAAAGCAATGGCACCAATTCAAACCCCCAGGGCAGCAGCACACCCGTTGCTTCCAGCAGCCCCAATACGCCCCTGCCCGGCGGTGAAACCCAACAGGCCACGGATAGCCCCCAGGCCAAAGCGATGTTGATCAACGCCCAAAACCTGCTCAACCAAAAATACCCCAATGCGGGGATTGTGCTCAGCGATTTAACCGCTTATACCACCCAGGTCGTGGCGGGCAGCAATCACCGTTTGCAAGCCACGTATAGCAATGGTGCAGGCAAAAAAGGCCCGATCAAAGTGACCATTTTTCAAGACTTAAATGGGGCCATGAGCCTGACCGAAGACAATTACCCCGCGCCCAATTAAACATTTACTCAGAGGGAGCCAGCTCATAGACCTGCAAAGCCGCTTGAAAGAGGGCGTCACTCAAACCCGCGTCAAAAGGGCTTGACCAGTCCCAGATCGCTTCTGGGGTTGCTGTTCTTTTGGGGGTTTCGGTTTTCACAGCGGCTTTGAGAAATGGCCGGTGATGGTAAATAGCGGGGGCAAATCGCCCCAACAAATCTGGCAATTGTTTTTGTTGGCCCAGTGCCCAAAGCGCTTGGCTGACAGCATGGAGCGCTGAAACCAACGGCTCCAATTGCAGCAAAAGCCGGTTTTGCTGGGCTTCAATCCAATTCCAAAACTCAGCTTGGCTTTGCCAGAGGGCCCAGACCTCTGCATGATGGCCCTGCAAAGCCCCATGGGCCAATTGCAAGGTCAGTTCGTTGAGGGTCTCCAACCGGGTCTGGGTCTGATCGCTGTCCGAAACATACACCGCAGGCAGGTTTTGGCACATGGCTTGCCAGAGTGTTTCCACGCTCAAAAATGCCGCATCTTTGTTCAAATGGATGCTGTCGAGCGCAAATTCTGGCCTGCGGATGTTTTGATCTGTCACCTGCTCCCAAATACTGACCCAACCCACCTGATGCAAAACTGCCGTTTCAGCCAGCACTTGATTCATCAGCAACAAGGCTTTGCTGCGTATTTTTAAAGGGCAGCGATAACCATAAATCCTTGCGTACTCGTCATCATCAGGGGTTTGGGGCACCAAGTCATGTAGATAGAGTTGGTCAAAGCCCAATTGTTTGAGCTGGTTTAAACCGCGAAAGAGCGGCGCAACTAAATCCAGCAAATAATTGCGGGCCGTCTCATAGGGAAAGACCTGGCGCGGACCTGGGTCTGGCAATGCGGCCAATAAATGCGCTTGCTCAGGCAGGTAGAAGTCATTTTGATTGCCCAGGTGACGCAAAAATAGATTGACCAGATCGGCACTGCCGCAGAAAAAGACCAGCACGGGCGCGGCTGCCACCCTTCCTGCCAAAAGGCTGAGCAAGCCTGCCTGGGGGCTTTCAAATTGGTAGAGGGCCTTGTTTTCGCGGTCAATCAGGCAATCGCTGAGCAAGGCCCGCAAGACGGTTTCATGCAGGCGTACCTGGGGTTGATCCGGGGCATTTGCAAAGGTATGTGCAGCCAGCCCTGGGCAGTAGCGGGCTTGGGTCAATAGCGAATAGCGCTGGCCTTGGTATTCTGCTTCAAAGAGCAGATTGTTAAAGACCAAACATTGGCTGTCGCCAAGCATGTATATCGGGGCGGGGCGGCCCAAGAAGTGGGTAGACATAGGGCTATTTTACAAGAATTGTTGAGAGCCGTGGAAGAACTCTGGCCTCTGGCCCCCCAGCGGGTGTATCATAGAGTATAAAGCAAGCCCTGAAAACGAAAGGCATTAAACCTAT
>CAZRFI010000003.1:0-22721 GCA_964598905.1 uncultured Candidatus Sericytochromatia bacterium
TATGGCGATACACGCCCTCTGGTGCCCAATATCAATTCTGAAAATCGGGCCCGCAATCGCCGTATTAATATCATTTTGGTCAATGCTGAGACCCGCAGCAAGAAAAATGAAACAAAGGCGCTTACGCAGCTTGAGTTGATTGAACGGACCCGCCAGGTCAAAGAGGAAGAAGTTGAAAAAATGCTGAATCCTTACGCTGGTGACGCCACACCTCAGAAAAAATAATTGATTGAAATTACAGGTGAGGCATCCTTTCGGATGTTTCGCCTGTTTTCTTATGTTAGGAGTGATGGGGTGCGAAAGCCCAAAAAAGCGCAGCTGATTATAAGTGCCCTCAAGCAGCATTACCCAGATGCGCATTGTGCCCTTCATTATTCAAATCCCTTTGAATTAATGGTGGCAACCATTCTCTCGGCCCAATGTACCGATGTACGTGTGAATCAGGTTACGGCGGGGCTTTTTAAAAAATATACAGGTCCCCAGGATTTTGCCCAAGCAGATCTCTTGGAATTGGAACAGGACATACGTCCAACCGGTTTTTTCCGCAATAAAGCGCTGTCGATTCAGCAGGCCTCTCAGCAAATTTTAAGTGAACATGGGGGCGAAGTGCCCAATGACTTGGCCAAGTTGGTCGCTTTGCGGGGAGTGGGGCGTAAGACCGCCAATGTGGTCATGGGCAATGCCTTTGGTAAAGCTGAAGGTGTTGTGGTGGATACCCATGTTTCCAGGCTTTCTCAGCGTTTGGGCCTGACCCAGGCAACCCAGCCAGAGAAGATCGAGCAAGACCTAATGGTGCTCATTCCCGAAACGGATTGGGTGCTCTTTCCCCATTTGCTGATTTCCCATGGCAGGGCTCTTTGTAAGGCCCGAGTGCCACAATGCGAATGCTGTTTTTTGGCATTACTTTGCCCTTCTGCACATGTATGATCTTTTACCAATTTCAGCTCCATTTTCCCCGTTTATCAGAAAAATACCAACACCAGGTTTATTTAACGGTTTTGCCTTTGCCCAGGCCTCAAACAGGCTATCAATTAAATTTGAGATCTTTGCTTGATTTTTTAAAAGATCAGGGAATCACCTATGGCATACATCATCGCAAATTGGTTGAAATTGTCCAGGTCGGCGGTTGTAAGCGAGAATTGGTTGCGACCGGTATTGCACCGGAAATAGGTGAAGACGCTTATTTTGAGGTTTTAACTTCATCTCAACCCGAGCCCTTTCAGCAATTATTGGCGGCTTTTCGGCAGGCCTCAACCCAAATGGAATGGCC
Source organism: uncultured Candidatus Sericytochromatia bacterium (assembly GCA_964598905.1). GTDB lineage: Bacteria > Cyanobacteriota > Sericytochromatia > UBA7694 > UBA7694. The sequence goes on from CAZRFI010000003.1 coordinate 1,271, forward strand.
TGATTTTAAAAAAAATCTGAGACCTGCACATACCCCCATTTTGCGCAAACATGCAGCAACAGCAGGTGCTCCAGGAATGAGCTTACGTGGTGAATTGATTTCGGGTGTGTGGGGACGGGATTTGCCTTTTCCCAAAATGAAAAACCTGCATATTGAAGAGCAGGAGGGGCAGGTCTTGGTTTCAACAATTGAAGGCTGCCCCTTGGTTCAGCTTCCCCACAACATTCATATTCAACCGATGTATATCTTAGACAGAGATCTGAGTGAGTCTCGGCATTTCCCTGGCATGGTTGTTATCAATGGTTCTGTTCACGATCATGTGCGTTTGAGTGCTGAGGGAGATGTTTTTATCAATGGAAATGTCGATGCCGCAGTGATTCTTTCTGGGGGAAATGTATTTATTGCAAAAGGGATTAAAGGCAAAGATATGGCTGTGATCAAAGCGGCCAATCATATCTGCTTGGGGTTTGCTGAACGTTGCACTTTGGAAGCACAACAATCCATTTATGCCAAAACATTGACACAATCTTACAGTGTCTCTTTGGACTGTATCGAAGCTGATTCAATTATTGGGGGAGAAACGCGTGCCAGCATTTCTATTCGGGCCAAGACCATTGGCTCAGCAGGCCTTTTATCACAGCTTTTTATCGGTAATAATCCCTATCTCATAGATAAAATTCAGCAATTGCAGAAAGAAAAGGATCGCTGTGATACCCGTTTGTCAGAAATGAGAATGACCATTTCTGAATATGTGCTCAAGGAAAAACGCAGTCAGGAGGATATCATGCTCAGGCATCTCCGCAGTCGCACACCCCGATTGGAGTTTACACTGCAAAAATTGCACGGCCAATTGGAGCAACTTTTTCGCGTCAAGCAGAACATAAAACAGGCCGAATTGATTTGTTTGGAACGACTTTATGCGGGCACGGTGATCTCGATGGAACCCTTTGAAACGGTACTTGAAAAAACAATGTCTCAACCGCTTGTCTATCGTCCTGGTCGTTATGGCTTGATTCCTTCAGCCTATGATCTGAAGACCTATGAGAGTATTGGCAAAGAGAGGATATAATATGCGCTCGGCAATTGGGGTGGATTTAGGCGGGACAAAACTTCATTTGGCAGTGGTTCAAGAATCTGGCGAAATTCTCGCCCAAACCAGGGTCGCTACACCTGTGGCGTTGGGTGGACAAAGTATCTTGGCTTTGCTCACAGATGAAATTCAAACATTGCTTGAGCAATATGGGGATTTGCCTGTGGGTGTTGGCACGCCTGGATTAGTGGCCTTTCCAGAGGGGACTATTTTGGGGTGTACCCCCAATTTACCGGGTTGGGAAGGGCGTTCTCTGCGAACGGTTTTGGAAGAGCGTTTGGGCGTACCGGTGATTGTTGACAATGATGCCAATGTCGCTGCCTGGGGAGAATACTGCTTGGGCAGCGGCAAACAGAGTCAGCATTTTGTTTTATTGACCCTGGGTACCGGTTTGGGCAGTGGTGTGATTGTGAATGGACGTTTATTGCGAGGCAATCATGGTCTGGGTATCGGTTTTGGACATATGATCGTGAAGGCGGGCGGCAGAATGTGCAATTGCGGCCAGCAAGGCTGTTTAGAGGCCTATGTTTCTGGCAATGGCCTGCTCAAGAGTTACCGCTTACGGGGGGGCGATCTGTCGTTGAAAGGGCCGGCTATTTTTGAACAGGCGCTTCAGGGGGATGTGATTGCCAAAGAAACCGTGGCCCATTTTATTGAAATGCTGGCTGTGGGCTGTACCAATATCCTCAATACTCTGGCTCCTGAACATCTTGTTTTGGGCGGTGGAATCTCGTCACAGGGAGAAAAGCTTTTATTGAAACCTGTACAAGACCGTATTGGCGCTATAATGAGTATGCCTTTGCAAAACCCTGACATTATCTCTTTGGCTCAATTGGGATCTTCAGCGGGGGTTGTGGGGGCCGCTTTACTTGCACTTGACATGGAAATAGACGTGAATGACAGACGCAGCACTGAATAACGAAGAACAAGAAATAACAAGAACCGTTCCCGCTTTTTGGAAATCACAAGAATTTTGGGTCCTAGCATCGCTTTTGATTGCTGCCTTGGTATTGCGGATTGTATTGTCCAATACCATGCACGGTCATCCCACAGATATTAATAATTTTAAAGCGTGGGCCATGCATGTGGCCCGCCATGATTTTCACAGTTTTTATAAAAGTGTGGACCCCGCTAAAGGGGTTTGGTGCGATTACCCGCCACTGTACATTCTTGTACTTTGGGGCATTGGCAAATTTTATGCCATTTTTGATCCCAATTTTTCCAATTGGAACAAAGGCTTTTTCACACTTCTCGTAAAAATGCCGTCTATATTGGCGGACTTGGGCTGTATGGCCCTGTTCGTCGTTATTTTAAAGCGTTATATTCCCTTCTTTTTGGCGATTATTCCCGCTGCAATTTTTGCCATTCATCCTGCTGTTGTCTATGAATCAGCCATGTGGGGTCAAGTCGACTCGATTACGCTTGTGCTGCAATTTTTGGCTGTTTGGCTGATGCTCAAGAAACAAGAGGGAGGTGCGATTCTCGTCACTACTCTGAATATCTTGGTCAAGCCCCAGGGGCTGATTTTGATGCCCTTTGTTTTGCTCTGGACCTTGTGGCGGCGGCGTTGGCCTCAATTGGCAGGCGGTTTGGTCGGTTCTTTGCTGGCGACCCTTGCCCTAACAGCCATTTTTGTGCCTTCAAATCAAATGATCTCTTGGTTTGTCAATCAATATGTAAATCAGGCCAATCTCTATCCCTATAGTTCTATTCAAGCCTTTAATTTCTGGTCTTTGACCAATATGTGGCAAAGTGATGTTTCGAGGGGGATCTTTGGGATTGGTGGCGGTAATCCGAGTCTGCTCTGGCAACATAAAACCTGGGGTCTGATTCTTTTTTCATTGGCTTATGCCGGAGCTTTGCTTTTCTTTTGGCAAAATCGCCCCAAAGAAGACGAAGACGGCGGGGTTGTCATTTGGCATACCTCTACCTTGATCATGATTGCCTTTTTTCTCTTTCCGACCCGCATGCATGAACGTTATTTGTTCAGTGGTTTGTTTTTTCTGCTGGGATCGATGGTCTTAAATCGCCGTTTGGTGGCTTCCTTTTATTCGCTTTCGTTTATTTTTATGCTCAATTTATTGTATGAATTGCCTGGAACCAAACGTGAGTTGAATTTTCCTTCATTTTTGTACAGTATGAATGAGTTTTTAGCCAAGGGTTGGTACAAGCCTTTGGCCGTCTTAAACATCGTTATCTTTGCTTGGATTGTCTTTGTTTTGGTCCAGGGCCCCCTGTTGGATGCCTCTGAAAAACTCAAAGAGCGTTCAATTAAATTGTGGCAAAAAATTATTCATTTGAATGTGAGAGACCTGATTCCCGTTCCCCAGCCTTTGGACTGGCAGGACATTAAAATCATTGCTCTGTTTGTTGTGGGTTCAGCCTTGCTTAAATTGTGGCGCTTGGAATTTCCGCCTGAAATGGTCTTCGATGAGGTTTATCACGCCCGTGCAGGTGGCGAATATGTTTTGGGCATGCACCCCTTTGAATGGGTGCATCCACCTTTGGCCAAGCTCTTGATTGCAATTGGGGTCAATGTTTACGAATTAACAGGTGTTGGCTGGCGTATTTTGCCGGTGATCGCAGGTTCTTTTCTTTTACTCTCGGTCTATTTATTGGCCCGATTTACCCTGCCTCACCGCTGGCAAGCGGTTTGTGCCACACTTCTTTTGGCCTGTGATGGGGTCTATTTTGTCCAATCGCGTACAGCCATGACCAATATCTTTGCCACGCTCTTTCAAGTCACTGCGCTGATGTTTACCTGGCGCTTCTTCCAGGTTTATTGGCATCGTCTGGATTCAACCAAAAGCTATCTCTCCAGTTATTTTTACTTTCTGGGAGCCGTTGTTTTTATTGGGCTTTCGCTCTGTACCCGCTGGACCTCACTCTGGTCATATGGCTTTATGATGGGCGTTTTGGCGATCGGGGTCGTGATCCCCTCTCTCTTGATGTACCGCTATTTTGCCAAAATAGGCAATTCTTTCCAGCGCTGGTTCTATACCTTTTTACCTTTGGCGATTATTCCGGTTGCAGTTGTTTTGATCCCCGCTATTTTGTATTTGGCCTCTTATTATCAGTACATGAACTTGGGCCATTCGGTCCAAGAGGTGATCGAAATGCAAAAGGGGATTTGGCGGTATCATGCCCAACTCACGGATCCACACCCCTATTATTCTGCTTGGTATACCTGGCCCTGGCTCGTGCGACCCACCTGGTATTATTTTCACAACAATGGGAATAACACCATTGGCGGAATTCTGGCTTTGGGCAACCCTGCAATTTGGTGGCTATCGATGCCTGTGGTGTTGGTTGTGATTTGGCAGGGCTTGCTGCGCAAAAATCTGAACCTCTGGTATTTGGGTTTTGCCTGCTTATTTATGTATCTGCCCTGGGGACTTTCTCCGCGAACGTTGAATTTTGCCCACTACTTTTTTGAAGCGGTGCCTTATGCCTGTCTTTCCATTGCCGCTGTTTTGGGTTTTGCGGTAGAACGCTGGAAAAATGCCGGTCCCTGGATCGTGCGAGGCTATATGACCTTGGCCTGTGGCTTGTTTGTGATGTTTTATCCGATCTATTCAGCCTTTCCCATTCCCTGGTGGTACTATAATCTGCTGCGCTGGTTCCCCACGTGGGTCTAGGCATTTCCACTCCTTTGCTCTATTTGAGCATTTTGGTGGTGGCTGTATGTGGCATTATTTATGAATTGATTATTGGCGCGGTGTCCTCCTATCTTTGGGGCGATTCTGTCTTTTACTTTTCCGTGACCATTGGACTGTATATGAGTGCCATGGGCCTGGGGGCTTTTGCCTCGAAATTTGTCAAGAATCACCTCTTTGATGCCTTTGTTTTGTCTGAACTCCTAATCGGTCTCATCGGTGGGGTTTCTGCCCTCTTTCTATTTTGGTCTTATACTTTGGGTGATAGTTATGAATATGCCATGGTGGCTGTCACGCTTTTGATAGGGGCTTTGGTTGGGATTGAAATACCGCTTTTGATCCGCTTAATGGAACAGCAAGAAACGCTCCGGCGAAATGTGGCCCATGTTTTAACCTACGATTATATTGGGGGCTTGATCGGAGCTTTGCTTTTTCCGGTTCTGTTTTTGCCCCATTTGGGTTTAATCCGAACAGCGCTGATTCTGGGGGTTCTAAATCTCTGTATTGCGCTGATTAATTTTGTTCGGCACCGCACCCTTTTGCGTTTTTTCCCGGCTTTGGTATTTGGTTTTTTGGGTATTTTAGGGGTACTGAGTTTTTTCTTGCTCACCAGTCAGACGCAACAGGAACTCTTGGAACAACGCTTGTACAGGGATGAGGTTATTTTCTCTCAGCAAACCGCCTACCAGCAGATTACGTTGACCCGTTGGCACAAAGATATTCGTCTGTATATCAATGGCGGGCTGCAGTTCAGTTCTCTTGATGAATACCGCTACCATGAAAGTTTGGTGCATGTGCCTTTTGCTGCTGTTCCTCAGGCCCGCAAGATCTTGGTGTTGGGGGGTGGGGATGGTCTGGCTGCAAGAGAAATCTTAAAATATGCTCAGGTTGAGCAAGTGGTTTTGGTTGATTTGGATCCTGCTATGACTGAGATTTTTAAAACAGAATCCTTTTTGACTCAGTTAAACCAGGGCAGTTTGAGCCACCCCAAACTCAAAATTATCAATCAAGATGCCTATAAATTTGTCGAACAAGACGATCAGCTCTATGACCTCATTTTGGTGGATTTGCCTGATCCCAGTCATACGGCTTTGGCCAAATTATATGCCCATGAATTTTATCAGCTTTTAAAAAAGCGTTTGAGTTATCAGGGGGTAGTCGTGACCCAAAGTACTTCGCCCTTTTTTGCCCGTGAAGCTTTTTGGTCGATTCATAAAACATTAAAATACGCTGGTTTCCATGTTTTGCCTTACCAAGTGGATATCCCCTCTTTTGGCAATTGGGGCTTTCAATTGGCCAGTCGTTACCCGCTTGATTTCAAGCGGTGGCGTCTCAACAAAGATGTACCAATGCGTTTTTTAAATACCCAAACACTGCCAGCTTTGTTTATGTTTCCTGAGGACCTTTTGCTGGATTTGGATTCGATTCAAATTAACAGTTTGATGCAACCGCGACTTTTAACTTATTACGCTAAAGGATGGAATGGAATCCGCTAGGGAGTTTATAATAAGTGCAAAACAAAGAGAGTTGGGATCTATGAATTATCAGCAACGGTTAACAGTATTATGTTTGGGGACAGTTTTTTCTCTTTCTGCCTGTGGCGAGGTTTCTACAACTGGAACGGTTCCTACACCTTCTGCCAGTAATTTCTTTCAAGATCCACTTGATGTCTCTGCCTCTTCGGCCAGTTTATCTGCGCGCAATGCCTTAAACCAAGCCCGCAATGCTTTTTTGCAAATTTCAGGACGCCTACAATTTGTTGCACCCGATATCGAGGCTTATCAAGCAGCAGCAGAGAAAGTATTGCCTGCGATGGTTTTGGCTGCCAATGCCCTTACAACGGCTTCGGGCACAGAAACACCTGAGTCGGACAAAGCACTCTACAAACAAGAGTTTCAGCAATTATATGCCGATGCCTTGAATCAGATGCTGACGGGAATAAATCTCAATCTGCAAATTTATCAAAATCAATTCGAAACACCCCAATCGCTGGGTTCGGGTGCGTCTTCTGAATCCGTGAAAACCGCGCTCAAAGATTTAACGGCTGTTTTTCAGGCGACAGAATACACAGAGCGTTATATTACTGACTTGGCAGCTTTTGAAAGTTTGTTTACCCAACAGCAACCCAAACAGGCTTTGGAGGGTTTGCGCAACCAACAGACAGTGGTGATCAATGGGCTCTTGAATTTCTCTAATCAAACGACAGACAGCGCAGCTATCCAGGCTGCTTATCAGATGGTGGCGCAAAGCCTGACCAATCCCAGCATGTTGAATCAATTGTCTCAATTGGCAGTTCGGGCCTATGGGCAGGATCAAGTGGCCTTTCGCAAAGACGAAATCACCCCTTCTCAGCCAAGTCCGAATCGGATTGTCTTGGTGGTCAAAGAAGCCTCAGATCGCTACCGATTGGTCCAGCTTGAGAATAATTTGCTGAAGAATCAGGTTGTGCAGGATAACCGTGGATTGCGGGCCTCTGATTTTCTCAATCAAACCAATGTGGTCTTGGTGAACCCTTCTGCCGCTCCTTGATAGAGAAACAGTCTGCGTATGTTATAATGCCGTTTAGAGCACACTGAATGGAACGGCATTATAATTCATGAAATTCAATTCTAAACTCGTTGGTTTTTTTGTTTTGGCCTCTTTAATTGGGGGCTGTGGTCTTTATACAAATATTCCAGCTCAAATAAAAGTTTCTGCAGCTTCTGAAAGCTCGATTAACGCCTCTGTTACCTATACTGTGGATCAAAGCCGTATCAGTGCAGAGATTAAAAATCCGAAGATCGCCTTAGAGGGTGAGCCGGGAAGTATTGGTGTTACCTATGATACAATCACCATTACTTATTTACCTGAGTCTTTAAGCTTAAACCCCAAAGTTGTTACCATTACTGGGTCTGTGAGGGTACCTTCTTCGCACCAATTTGACAAAGAAGGCAATGTCATTTCCGGCAAGGGTCTCGTCGAATTACCTGTTATCAGCTCTCATGTGGTTGAATTGGGCAACCCGCTTTCTCAGGGACGCATCAATAGCCAAATTTCTGCCAAAGTTACCTTACAGGGGCAAGATGATGCAGGTTGGCCCGCCAGCCTGGATATTTATGTCCCAATTAATTTCCTGTCCAGCGCTTTGGCGCGTTAAGGCATGAAGCAAGGGCTGAAGCACCAACGGGGGCAAGCCCTTGTTGAGTATGCTGTGATTGCTGCTGCTGTGCTCTTGGCCTTTGTGTCGGCAACCCTCTTAACACAGCAGCTTTTAAGTGCGAATATGGGGGATACCATGCGGGGTTTGGATACGCCTTCCAAGCTACCCATAAGTTTAATGTGAGGTTATTTTCTGATTGTTTATTTTGGGTGATGATATTTTTTGGGGAGTTGACTCCAATCTCTTGACGTTGCCCTTCAAGATCCCTTAATATACTATTTGTCCATTCCAACTTAGCTCAATGGTAGAGCAATCGGCTGTTAACCGATCGGTTGTAGGTTCGAGTCCCACAGTTGGAGCTTTTTTATACCTATTTTTTAAACTGTCGAGACTTCTCGGCAGTTTTGTTTTTTTATCAAAGCGTCTACTAGACTTTTGTCCTTTGCTGGGGTATGATTGACTAACACAAGGACGATGTGACAATGGTAGACATTCAATATTCCCTGGCTGACGTTGCCAAAATTACAGGTAAAAGCGAAAAGACAATTTCCCGTTGGATCAAATCGGGAAAGTTGCCGGCTGTCAGGCATGGAACTGGTTATCTGATCACTGAAAACGATATTCCTCTGCGTTTGGATCCCTCCCTTAATCGCCATGATTTTATTCAAAAACGGCTTTTGGTTTCTGCCAGTTCTGAACCTGTCCTCTCTGCCCATTCTGCTGGCTCAAGGGGAGTCGACATAAGTGGACTGATTGATGTCGAAAAGGTTGCTGGTTTGATAACCGGTGGACAAGTAGACAACAGTGGTAAAAATCTTGAAAACCTGAGTTTGATGCTGCAAAAACATCAGACAGAGCTTGAGAAGATTATCCGTGAGCAGAACGAGCTGGCTGAGAAGTATGCCAGAGCTACTTATAAAATTGGTCAACTGGAAGAGCGCAACCGTCAATTGGAAGAGACCAATTTGCGTCATGAACAAAAACTCCAACTTTTGCCGCTTCCTGATCAGTGGACATCAACCCAAAAAGAAATGGGCAGTTTAAAAGACGATTTGATGCAAAAAGAAATTGTCTACCAAACCAAAGTGAACCGTTTAGAGCAAGATTTAGAGCGCGCAGAAGAAACCAAAAAAGAGCTCCAGCTTGCTTTGGATACTGAAAAAAACAAAGGCTTTTGGCAGCGTTTGTTTGGACGTTCTTAAACGTCCTTTAAAAGCTGTATCCCGCCTGTAGTCCATACAAGGTACTAATTTCTTCGCCAGAATTGCTCAACAATCCCAAGAGAGAATTGGCAAAGACCACAAAGCCCAAGCGCCAATTGTCAAAACCTGTATAGCCAATATTTAGGTTCATGCCGTGGGTTTGAAAACCCAAATGCAGGGCGAAGTCAAAAAAGTTACGAGAAAGACTGACAAAACCAACTGCTTTGGGATTTTGAAAATCGATATTAAGATAACTACCAACAGCTACAGAAACGGGTACCGAACGGCTTTCCTTCAGTAACTGTAATTTAGCTCCCACGCCTTGCAGAGAAGAAATATTTTCTCCTTTCTGCAATAAAGCGACATATCCACTCACACTCAGACCCAAATCGAGAAAATCGTAAAATTTTGCCAGTTCTGGCCAGCCATAGTCCACTTCCAAGCTGCCCATACTGGCATTCAGTGTTGAACTATTTACGTTTGGTTTAAATTGACCCAGCCCAAGAATTTTGCTTGATACATTGAGCCTTGAACTGATTTCTCCGGTTGGCGTTAAAAAAATTGAGGTATCCACGCTTTTGAGATCGAGCTGGTAGTTGTAGCTATAGCTATTTCCTGCTTCGAGATCCAGGGATTGGAGAATGTGTTTATAACGCGGTTTCTTCAATTCTAAAGTATGTAAACCAGGGCTGAGATTCAATGAAATAGGTGTTTCTCCGCGCAATTCCTGATCAAGAATAACCTCTGTATTTTCTTCAGAGGCATCCAGTACTACCTTTGCAAATTTATAGGGCTCAATTTTGATCTGTAGAGGCGTTTCTGGATTGGGCGGAATGATCAGAGGTTCTCTTACCTGGATTTGTTCATTGCCCAAAACTTTTAAGTTATACATTTTTTTGTTTAATTGCTCAAATGTGATCGGGGTTCTGACAATGGCATTGTTGTCCAATTGGAATGGAACGCCTTCCGGTTGGGTTTGTATTTCAAGATTGGCTTTAAAATTATTGGGACTTTTAAATTCCAATTGATAATCCCCTGCTGTCAATAATTGTTCACTGGGTAAAGCCAAGGGGGTTTGCCCTTTGTACTGATTGTTTAACCAAACCTCAATCCCAGAAGGTTCACTGTAAATACGCAAAATCTGATACCGAAAAGGCTTAAACTCTTGAAATCGAAGCTGATGAAGACCTGCTGGAACATATCTTAAAATCAAGGGGCTTTGGCCCACAGGATCCTCATTGAGATAAACAGACATCTCTGTTGGGGTTGTTTCGAGATGGACTTCGCCCGGATCGGTTTCGGAGCCGATATCGATAATATGGGGATAACGGGCTTGGGCTTGGAGCGAGAGAAAAGTCCGAGTGAGATTGACGCAAAGTCCCAAGTCGAGCTGTTCTAATTCCTTTTGTTCGTTGGCCAATATATTGCCGGTAATCCCTTCAATCAATTGAAGATTGAACCAATATTTTTTTCCGACCGGGATCAACTGGGTTTGTAAGAAGAGATCTGCCTTTAATTCAAAACTGAGTTTTTTCCAGGTGGGTTCTGCAAGTGGAAAGGTTTTTTCTTGCATTTGTGTTTTGACAAAGTCAGGTGCCGTTTGTAATTTAAACCCGGATTCTGTTTTCTCAAGAGCTTGGATCCACTCTGTTTGAATGTTTTTCCATTCGGCCGTCTTGCTCGGAGAGTACCAAGGCATCAAAACCAGTCTGAGCGGAAATTGATGGGGGTAGGCATGTTTTAAAAGCTGGGCCTTTGAAGCGATTTCTTGGCCAGCTAAAGCGCCAGTTGGCATGTATTTTTGAGAGGTTTGGGCCTGAGCTTGAGAACCCAGCAGCATAAGCAGGATCAGGTACAGGATGAGTCGCATTATTTTTTGTTTGAACTCAAAATGGCTTCCAAGGTATCAATGATATAATCTTGCTCTGCTTCAGTCAACGCAGGGAACAGTGGTAATGACAGGGTTTTCTGGGCGATATCTGTGGCTATCGGCAGGCGGGCTTTGGCCTCAGGTAAAAGACGTTGATAAAAAGGGTGAAAGTGAATCGGAATATAATGAACGGCTGTGCCAATCCCCTTTTGATGCAGCAACCCAATTAATTGATCCCGACTTATTTTCAGCTCTTCAGTCTGAAGCAAGATCATAAATAAGTGATAGGGGTTTCGGATCTGTGGAATTTCGGAGGGCATTCTCAGGAGTGGGCTCTTTATGTGCGTTTGATAATAATTTACGGCTCTGGTTCGGGCGGCAATTAAATCGTCGCATTTTGCCAATTGCACATTGCCCAAGGCGGCCTGAATGTCTGTCATATTGTATTTAAATCCGGGTTCTTCAACCAGATAGTGTTGATAACCCCCTTCTGAAAACCGTTTCCAGGCATCTTTGCTCAGGCCATGTAAGGCCAAAGGGCGGAGTCTTTCCATCAGTTCCGCGTCCTGGGTGGTGAGCATACCGCCTTCCCCAGTTGTGATATTTTTATTTGCGTAAAAGCTAAAGACGGTTACATCCGCGATTGTGCCAATCCGTTGTCCCTGATATTCCGCTCCAATTGCATGGGCCGCATCTTCAATCACAAACAGATGGTGGGTTTTTGCCAAATCCATAATCGGCTTCATGTCGCAGGGTTGTCCCCCCAAATGCACGGGTATCATTGCACGGGTTTTGGGGGTGATGGCTTTTTCGAGCGACTCAATTGAAATATTCAGGGTGTTTGGATCGATATCGGCTAAAACAGGTGTAGCGCCGCAGCGAACAATCATATTTACCGTTGCAACAAAGGTCAATGGGGTTGTGATTACCTCGTCACCTGGCTGCAGATCCAGGCTTAAGAGAGCCAAATGTAAGCCTGCGGTACAGGAGTTGAGGCCCAGAGCATGTTTCGCTTGGGTATATTCACAAATGGCGTTTTCAAAAGTCTCTACTTGGGGACCACGGGTAATCCAACCGGATCTCAATGTTTGGATTACAGCCTCTTCTTCGAGATGGTTAAAGCTGTACCTGTGAAAGGGAATATAGGCACGGGACATAGGCAACCTCTGTGAAATTGTTGCTTTAGTATATCATTCGTAGTGTGTCTTGCTGTTCTTTGTTTCAATCGGGAAAGTTGCCCATGGCTCTGAAACTTCATTACAATTGAATATTACTGTCTCTCTGGGGGTTGAATTTGAAGATTGTCGATCGCTATATTTCATCGGAAGTCATTCGACCTTTTTTGATGGTGGTGATTGGCGTGATTGTGATTATGCTGTCTGTCCGTCTCAATGAGGATATGCAACTGATTATTGTCAAAAAAGTGCCCTGGCAATTGGTGTTAAAGATGATCTTGTACAAAATGCCAGAGTTTGTGGTCTTGAGTTTGCCAATTGCGTTTATGATAGCCACTCTTTTGGGTTTGGCCCGTATGTCCAAAGATTTTGAGTTGATTGCGATTCGGGCCACAGGAACAGGCAGTCGCACGATTATGCGGCCCATTTTATTGATTTCGATCGTGATCAGTTTTATGGCCTTTTATTTGAATGAAAAATTGGTTCCAGAAGCAAATAAACGAAGCAGTTCTGCACGCGAACAAGCAGAAATTAGCATCAAGGGTGAAAATCAGGACAAGCCTGCAAACATTCAATTTAAAGGGGTCGACTCGCGTTTTTTTAGTGTGCAAACCCTGAATAAAAAAGAGAAAACCTTGGATGGTGTTTTGATCTTTGATAGCAATCCTCAGAATCCCCATAAACTGATTACCGCCCGCAGAGGCCGTTGGCAGGGGACACACTGGATTTTACAGGATGGCGTGGTACAAACCTATCCGGCAGGATCTGCAGACGGTTTCGTTGAGAAGGAATACAGTTTCTCGGAGTTGGATGTCGAAACCCGGATCCAGATTGAGAATTATCTTGCGGGAGAAATACAACCCAAACAAATGAGTTCGGAAGAACTGGAAAAATTGATCTTGGCTACCAAAGAGGGGGGCCAAGATACCCGAGCCTTTGAAATTGAGTATCAGGCTAAGTTTGCCCGTCCTTTTGCCACTTTCTTTGCTGCGATTATTGCTGCTCCTATTGGCTTGAAATTTGCCAGAGGGGGATATATTGGTTTTGCAATCAGCATTATTTTAACTTTCTTTTATTTCGTGGCTGAGACCATGGGTACCGGTTTTGGCAATCTGGGACTTTTGCCTGTCAATTTAGCCGCTTGGCTTCCCAATATTATTTTTGGGGTAGTTGGCTTGTTCTTCTTGATCCAAGTAGACTGAGAATGCTGTGAAATCTTTAGTTATTTTAAATCCTTCTTTCATCTGGATCTGCGGCTTTCTCTTGAGCTGTTTCTTTGGTTTGCCTGTTTATGCTGAGGAAATCAAAGTCAAATACAAAGCCGATAAAATTGAATATATCAACAATCAAAAAACCTTCCGACTTTTGGGTCATGTTGAAATGGTTGTGCGCGATATGGTCATTACCAGCGAAAAATTGGAATATGACACAGAAAACAAAGTGCTCTTCAGTGAGGTTCCTTTTGAAATTGTCCAGACCACAAAAGAGAATCAAAAGCGGACAATTAAAGGCGACAAATTGGTTTATGATATTCGCCTAAAGCGAGCTGAAGCAGAAAATGTCTATCTCATTGTCCCCGCTCAGTCTCCTGGACAAGAGGTGTACATACAGGGCGAAAAAATGACGGCTTATGACGATGGCAAACGGGTGGTTTTTCTCAATGGTTTTTACACCACCTGTAATCACTTTGATAAATCGCATCAGCTGACAGAGGGCCAGGTAGATCCCCATAATATTCAAGACATGCGCAAACAATGGACCCATTATGCGATCGATTCAGAGGTCTTGGATTATGTCGAGGGGAAGCGAATCTTGGCTTGGAATGCCCGGATTATGGCTTTTGAGGGACAGGCCTTTTGGTTCCCATTCTGGTATATTCCGCTTGAAAACCCACAGGGTATCAACAAGCCTGATATTGATGCCGGACAAAATCCGGTCGAAGGTGTCTTTACCAAGTTCAAAGGCTATTATCATTGGAATGATTTTCATGATGGTTTTTGGTATTTGACTGCGATGGAGAAAAAAGGTGTGGGGCTTGGCTTTCAGCACGATTGGGTCGCTGCACCCAATTCCATCACCCGTTTCCATTTTTATGGTTTGCCCGTCACCAATAGCCTAGTAGACGTGCCTGGTTATGTTACCGCCTTGTTTGCTCCCCCCAATGATCAGGCCCTGACTCAGGGGACTGCAACAACACAGCAGGCGACTGCCGAGCCTCATTTTTTCCAGCAATTGGCCAATTGGCGCCGGAATAAATTTCAGGATTATGAAATCAGTATTGCTCACAAGCAGCGCTTATTGCCTTATACCGAAGCCGATCTCAAATACAATAACAAAGATTTTTACAATACATCGGCTTTTCAAGCCCAGCGCAATCCCACTCAAAACTTTAGCTTGGATATTACCGATAGCCAATTGGTACTCTTGGATCCCCAAACAGAATTAAAATTGGATACCCGCTTACATTTGGATCAGAGTTTAAGCGGGCCCGTAAACGTCACCTTTCCCAATGGTGGGGGAGATACATCCAAGCGACAAGAAGAATCCCAAAATGTCTCTGGTCAGAATCGCAGTGGCAATATCAGCTTGGCCCTGGGAGAAACCAGCTTGAATTTGGATACCCAATGGCGTGAATCGAGTAGTTCGACTAAAACCAAGACATTTCTTAAAAATGTTCTCGAATCAGACAATCAGGGGCCTTTTTCAGGCGCTGATAATTTAAGTTCAACACTCAATTTAAATGTACCGATCAATGAAAAACTAAAACTGACTGGTAACTTTATTTACCAGAGCAATATTAATGGGATGTCTACCGCCACCCCACAGGGAACCCTGATTCAAACCTTAAATCCGAGGGTCTCTTTGGCGCAAACCCTGGATTGGGGCTCTCTCAATTTGAGTTATGAGGATTACTTCACGCTCTCACAGGATCGTCAGGCTGCGCAAAACCAGTCTTCAGGACAGATTAAAAAATTACCTGAGTTGCAGGTTCAACTCAATCCTTTTTTTCAGGAAACCTTTCCCATTCAGTTGGAAACCCGTTTGGGACGCTATTTTGACCCGTCTACAACAGCACTCACCCTTTCTCAATTTAACCTCAATGAAATTGGTCGCACCCTTTTGCGGGTCTCACTTGGCGCCAAAGAGTTGGATTTGGGCATGGGCATGAAAGCCAATTTTGGCGGCACCAGTTTTGAGCAGCGCCTGTATCAAACCCAGGATGCAGAATACAATTTTACGGGCCGCGTGACCCTGCGCAATGATCTCTCGCCTTATTTTATTCCCAGTGTGACCTATGAGCGCTCTGTGCAGGATTTCGAAAACAATAATTCACCTTTTACACTTTTTGAGCCTTTGACCTTGCAAAACTTTAACAACCTCAATGCCAGTTTGGCTTTGGTGAATTTGCCTGAATTTACCTGGACCCTGAATGGGGGGTATAATTTTTTAAGCCGCAGTTATCCCTTGATTCGCAGTGATATTTCTTCCCAACTGGGCAATCAATTTGTTTTGCGCAGTAATTTCTCTTATGAGCCTACCCTGATCCGTGAAACAGATGTGGGTACCCCGCTCAAAGATATCAACAATCAGCCTTATCTTCACAATGGTTCGACGATTACAGTCAAACCAGAAGATGTCGGCAGTTTTTCTCCCTATGGTGGTCGCTGGGGCAATTTGAGTATAGGCATGCGCTGGCGCAGCAATGAGCAGGTTTTTGCCACAGGAGCCTTAAGCACCTTTGGTTTGGAAAGCGGTATTCCCGAAGGGATTGAATTGGGTGGCGATATTGGCTATGACTTCCATTTGGGCCGACTCAATGCTTTAAATGGCATGTTTAAATTTTCGTTTGGTGATTCTTGGCTCTGGCATACCGAATTGGATCTTGAGTTTTCGGTTCAACCCACGACTTTGCAAACCACCGAAGAGTTAGCTGCGTTGGTGA
Organism: uncultured Candidatus Sericytochromatia bacterium; assembly: GCA_964598905.1. Lineage (GTDB taxonomy): Bacteria > Cyanobacteriota > Sericytochromatia > UBA7694 > UBA7694. The sequence continues at coordinate 17,346 of CAZRFI010000003.1, forward strand.
TCCCGTTTAAACTTACCCTGCGCAAAGATTTACATGACTTTATTTTGACGGCTTCCTGGGATTCTTTTTATCAGCAGTTTAATCTCAACCTCTCGCTCTTGGCCTTTCCGTTTAGCACCAGTGATATTTCTGGCAATTTGAATAAAATCAATCAACAGGCAGGTCAGCAGATCAATACGCTGGGACAAGGTTTTTAGGCATGGCTTTGCCGATAGAGTCTGAATCTTCAGAGAAATTGTCTCGGCGTGATTTTCTTTGGTATACCCTGGTCTGGAGTGGCTTGGGGGCATCTTTGCTTACGACGCTTGCTTATTTGCGTCTTCCTGCTTGGAGTCCCGGCTTGGAGCCGGTTGTTTTGGGCCTTCCCCAAGATTGGGCTTTGGGGGAAGTGAAGACTTTTCCCGCTTATCAAACTTGGCTGATTCGCAATGAATCAGGCTTTTATGCCTTGCGTTCAGTCTGTACGCATTTGGGCTGTACCCCTGTCTGGAAATCCGATTTAACCCAGTTTCACTGCCCCTGCCATCACAGTTATTTTGATCTTGCGGGCGTGCGTGAAAAAGGCCCTGCTCTACGTGCGTTGGAACGCTATCGCCTATTTTGGGGGCAAGAGGGTGAAATTATGTTAGACAGATCCCAAACATTTCGCCGTGAATTGGGCGAATGGGAAGATGCCGGAGCTTGGCTGCCTTTTCCGAGAGCTTGAGCGGTATAATACTTCGCGAACCCAGAAATAGATTTGGGAAATTATGTTGAGATTCTCTCAACAAGCAAAGAGGTAGTGCAAATGACTAAAGTTGAACGTATTCAAGCCCGCCAAGTTTTAGATTCCCGTGGAAACCCTACCCTTGAAGTGGATGTGGTTGTCTCTGGTGGTGCGCTCGGACGTGCGATTGTGCCCTCTGGCGCATCGACAGGGGTACATGAAGCACTGGAATTGAGAGATACAGAGAGCAAAGCCTATTTGGGCAAAGGTGTGCAACAGGCCGTTAAAAATGTGCATGAGCAGCTTGCTCCTCATTTATTGGGTATGAATGCCATGGACCAGCTTAAATTGGATAGCCGCATGCTTGAATTGGATGGCACTGAGAACAAGTCTAAATTGGGGGCCAATGCCATTTTGGGGGTGTCGATGGCGACAGCCAAAGCGGCTGCTCAATCTTTAAATTTGCCGCTTTATCGCTATTTGGGCGGCTTTACCAGTTGTGTTTTGCCCGTGCCTTTTATGAATGTCATCAATGGTGGGGCCCATGCCGACAATAACCTCGATGTGCAGGAGTTTATGATTGCACCCGTTGGTGCGTCGCGCTTTTCTGATGCCCTGCGCATGGGGGTCGAAACTTTTCACGCCTTAAAAAAAATACTCAAACAAGACGGCTTGGTTACCGCTGTGGGTGACGAAGGTGGGTTTGCGCCCAATTTGAGCTCCCATCGCCAGGCTCTGGAATATATTTTAAAAGCGATTGAAGCTGCAGGCTATCGCCCTGGAGAAGATATTTTCCTGGCTTTGGATGTGGCTGCCAGTGAGTTTTACAGGGAAGGATCTTACCAACTCAAGGGAGAGGGCAAAAACCTCAACTCAGCCGAGATGGTGGATTATCTGGCCCAACTGGCCCAGGACTATCCGATTGTCTCGATTGAAGATGGGATGGCTGAAGATGATTGGGATGGCTGGAAGAGTCTTACCCAAGTACTCGGGAAAAAGCTGCAATTGGTAGGCGACGATCTCTTTGTGACCAACGTCAAACGTTTGCAAAAGGGCATCGATCAAGGTGTGGGAAATTCGATTCTGATCAAAGTCAATCAAGTGGGTACCTTGACCGAGACCTTTCAATCGATTGAATTGGCCAAGCGCTACGGTTATACCTATATGATTTCACACCGTTCAGGCGAAACCGAAGACACCACCATTGCCGATATTGCTGTGGCCACAAACTCAGGCCAAATCAAAACAGGTTCGGCTTCCCGCACCGACAGAATCGCTAAATACAACCAACTTTTGCGGATTGAAGAAGAGTTGGGACAGAATGCGATGTTCTGGGGTAAACAAACTTTTAATAAGAAATAAGAGAGCGTTAACCTTGTTAAGGTCAGTCTTTGCTCTGCTTTGGCGATAGATCTACTATCAAAGCGTAAGAGGAGAGACTGGCCGTGTCTAATTTTAAAGTTCTCACAAACCAGATTTTTAACCGTCCAGATCCCAATTATGTGCCCCCGCCTTTGCCTGCTCGGCCTGAGCAAAACGTGCAGATGGCGCAAAAACCCTATTACCCACCCGCTCCTCAGCTTCAGAAACAAACGAAGCCCACCGAAATAGCCATCTCCGATCTCAAATACAATGCCTTTAATATTGATCGTATGAAATTTAATATCACCAGCCGCAGTGGTTTTGATGGTGTCAAACCCGATATGGTGATTTGGGATCGCTATCAGTACAATGTCTCTGATTTTCAGCTCAACGCCGATGAGATCGAAATGTCCAACTATCTCAATTGGGCTTTACAGGAGAAGGGCATCCAGGATGCCAAGATCGATTTTCACCCTGGTAATAAGATGACCCTTTCTGGTAAATATCCACTTTTGGGTCTGCCTTTGCCTTTTACTGCAGAAGTGAGTTTAACGATTACCCCTCTCAACCAATTATTGATGACGATTGATGACTTTAAAACGGGTTTTAGTGTACCTACAAAATTGAGAGATGCCCTGTTGGGACTGTTTGTGGATGATGGTTCTCAGGCTCCACCCCCGAATGGAATGCCGCTTTCACCTTTGGAGGCCTTCTCCTTTTCTGATTCGCTCAAACGGGTAGGCCCCAATCAAATTATGTTGGATTTTGGCAAAATGAAGGTGCCTATGCATTTGCCTTTGTCTCAATTAATGACCACTGAACAGGGTTTTCAATTGAGTGGTGGGACTGAACAACTCACCCTGCCAAACGTTCAAAAACCCTAGTTTTCTTATTTTGTCGGCCCCCAAATTGGTATTGTCTACTGCTTGTTGACTAGACAGGTACCCACTGCAACAATTTCTGCTCTTCGGCGCTTTTATTGTGAATGCCAAAGAGCATCGTCAGATTGAGTCTGCGTTGTAGATAACCTGGTTGAAATTTGAATTGATCAGAGGCATGAAACAGACCTGAATTAAAAAACAGAGCCCGATTATACCGATAGGGCACGGTGTATGCTTTACAAGGTCTGTCCTGAACGATATCTTTGAGGCTGTATTTGCGTGGATCCCAATCATCAGGGGCCATGACATCATAGACAATCAAGCCACCCCTTTCGGGTTCTAAATTGGCTTCATCGGGTGTGAGCCAAAAATTGACATTGACCTGTCCACCAGAGTCGGCATGAATGCCGACACCTGGATGTTGGGAGTCGTATTTATACCCCCACATCAAACTGAGGGGGTATGGGCCCAGTATTTTGGGAAATGTTTTTCTCAGTTCCTGGGCCAATTGCAATAAAAGTGGGGTACAAAAGCCGTTTGGCAAATAGGCACCCACATATCCTCCCCGCTGGTAATCCTGCCAAATTGTGGAACTGAGCATAAAACTCCTCAGTATTTCAAGCAACGGCAGAGATAAAATCTGATCGGCAAAAGCAAATCCGGGCTGGTTGTGATGATAAGACCAGGAAATGCGCTCACTGTCTAAATACTCAGAAAAAAAAGGCCCTTCAAATGGGGGTGCGGATTCAAAATACAAAAGCCGTCCCCAGAAGGGACTCAATAGATCTTTTTCTTGTGGGCTTAACATCAACAATTCTGTCAATGAACCTTTGGGAAATCGTTCTGCCAATGACTGGATAACGCGCTCTAAGCTGGCTTGAACCGGAGCAAAAGCGTATATTGGCAGCTTTTGGGTGCTGAGCAGATAGTCCAATTGCGCCAAGTCATGATGCAATTTATGCAAGGGCAAGGCGTCTGGGACGGTGCAGGACTGTTTAAAAAAAACAGCTTGCTCAGCAGAGGAGCAGCGATTCCAAGGCTTTCCCTGTCGCTCAAACAGCGATTTTTCTAAGCATTGAGCGGCGTGAGCATAATTTTCTTGGGCCAAAGCCCGAAGTCCGGTTTGAAGCCAGTATTGTGCTGATTCGGACACGGCATCTAGGCCAGCACTTCATTCAGGACCAGAGCTTGTTCAATTATGCCTCCACCCAATAACATGTCCTGTTCATCGTAGAAAACAGTGATCTGGCCAGGTGAAATGGCACTTTGAGGATCGTCGAAAATGATCCTCAGATTGTCTTCATTGATGGGTTCAATCAAGGCTGGAACAAGATCTGAGCGATAGCGAATGCGCACCCGCGCTCTGAGTGGGGCATTTAATTCAGAAATTGCAGACCAGTTAATTCCTGAGGCCGTCAAACCATCCGCGAAGGTTTGATCGCGGGGACCCACAATCACCTGATTTTTGGCGGCATCCAATTTTAGCACATAAAGGGGATGTTCGTGGGCCAAACCCAAGCCTTTGCGCTGACCCACAGTATAGTGAACAATCCCTTCATGCTGGCCCAGGATATTGCCTTGAACATCAACAATATCTCCGCTTTTGATCGATTTTTGGTAGTGATTGCGCCAGAAGTCGTTGAGGCTATCACCCACAAAACACAAATCTTGGCTGTCGGGTTTATTGATCACGGGATCCAGTCCCAATTCTTGTGCCATCTTGCGCGTTTCAGCTTTGTGATAGTGGCCCAAGGGAAACATCAGTTCGGAGAGCTGTGTCTGGCTGAGGCGATAGAACATATAGGTTTGATCTTTGTTGGGATCCAGACCCCGGTATAGCTGATAACGATCCACTTCAGCATTGTGTAGCAGACGGACATAATGGCCTGTGGCCATTTTATCTACTTCCATATTGTCTTTAACGGCTTGCCAAAGATGCTGAAACTTCATTTTGAAATTACAGGTCGGGCAGGGATTGGGGGTGCGCCCACTCATGTATTCATTGACAAAAGGCGTGACGACTTCTTTGGTAAATTCGGGAATCAGATTGTAAACATGGTGTTCAATACCCAGTTGCTTGCAGACCCATTCGGCGTCTTCAATGGCGTCACCGGAACAGCACTTGCTACCATCCCAAATTAACATTGTAACGCCCACCACTTCATGGCCAGCTTGTTTGAGCAGGGCTGCCGCAACAGAACTGTCTACGCCACCACTCATACCAACTGCAACACGCATTTTTTACACTCCTTGTTACTTGCTGAGCACATTCCCACAAAGGAGTATTTTAGATGTCGCTTTGCTTCTGAATTTTAAGAAGGGGGAAAAGTCTCAGGAAAATCGTATTATTTGGGTTAATTCTAACATGGAAAGGGCTTTTGCCGGATAGAGGATGGGCAGTTTTGTTATACTGTTAAACATGTATCC
>CAZRFI010000003.1:22821-24189 GCA_964598905.1 uncultured Candidatus Sericytochromatia bacterium
TACGATACAGACGTTCCTGCTGCTGGCATTGTTACCGGCATTGGGGTTGTTGAAGGCCAAGAAGTCATGATTGTAGCCAATGATGCCACTGTCAAAGGGGGAACCTATTTCCCCTTGACCGTTAAAAAACATTTGCGGGCCCAAGAAATTGCTTTCGAAAATCATCTGCCTTGTATTTACTTGGTGGATTCTGGGGGAGCTTTTTTGCCCCTGCAGTCTGAGGTTTTTCCTGACCGGGAGCATTTTGGCCGAATCTTTTATATGCAGGCCCAGATGTCTGCGCGGAATATTCCCCAGATCGCTGTCGTGATGGGCTCATGTACCGCAGGTGGAGCTTATGTGCCTGCGATGTCTGACGAAACCATTATTGTGCGCAATCAAGGCACGATTTTTCTGGGAGGACCGCCTTTGGTAAAAGCAGCCACGGGAGAAGTTGTCAGTGCTGAGGACCTCGGCGGTGCGGATGTGCACACCCGTCTCTCTGGTGTGGCTGATCATTTGGCCAATAATGACCAAGAAGCCCTTGAAATCGCCCGACATATTGTCGCCAACCTCAATCGGGTCAAACGGATTTCATTGGATATTCGCCCCCCACAGGAGCCGCTTTATCCGCCAGAAGAGCTCTACAGTGTCATTCCTGCTGATGAACGTCAAACCTACGATGTGCATGAGGTCTTGGCCCGCCTCTTAGATGGAAGTGAATTTCATGAATTTAAGGCTTTGTATGGCCAGACCTTGGTCTGTGGCTTTGGCCGGATCATGGGTTATCCAGTTGGGATCGTTGCCAATAATGGGATTTTATTTTCCGAAAGTGCACTTAAAGGTGCTCATTTTATTGAGTTGTGCAGTCAACGTGGAACCCCTTTGGTTTTTTTGCAAAACATCGTTGGCTTTATGGTTGGTAAAGACTACGAGCGTGGAGGCATTGCCAAAGATGGTGCCAAATTGGTACAAGCCGTAGCAACCACCTCTGTGCCCAAGTTTACGGTGATTATTGGTGGCTCGTATGGTGCGGGTAATTATGGCATGTGTGGCCGGGCTTATAGTCCCCGTTTTCTTTGGATGTGGCCCAAAGCTAGAATTGGTGTGATGGGTGGCGAACAGGCGGCCAATGTACTTTTAACTGTCAAACGCGATCAGTTACAGGCCAAAGGTCAAGACCTGACTGAGCAAGAACAACAGACCTTTAAAGCGCCAATACTAGAAACCTATGCCCATGAAAGTGACGCCTATTTTGGCTCTGCACGGCTCTGGGACGACGGCATTATTGACCCGGCTGAAACCCGCAAGGTTTTGGGCTTGGCAATTTCTTCCGCGCTCAATGCGCCGCCCCAAGAAACCCACTTCAGCGTCTTTAGAATGTGATGA
>CAZRFI010000003.1:24289-29040 GCA_964598905.1 uncultured Candidatus Sericytochromatia bacterium
CTTTTTTGGCAATCAAAGGGGACCTTAAACCCGGTGGCTATACGCTCCTGCTCAAAGATGAAAATGGCCAAGTGCTTTTAAATGATAAGTTAGAGGTCGTGCCTGGTACTTTTTCAACCCAGTATATTCGCTTTATCCGCCCTCCTTTAAGCCCAGAACAGGCTGCTTTGGTGGCAGAAGAAGATAAATCTGTGGATGAAGCCCGCATCTCACGAACTGAGCAAGCATTGTGGGACAGCCCCTTTATATTGCCTGTTCCTCACCGGATGAGCGCTGCTTATGGGACCCGTCGTTATCTCAATGGCAAATACAATGGCTACCACTCTGGGGTCGATTTTGCCTCTCCCCATGGCTACCCAATCAAATCACCCGCAAATGCGGTTGTGGCTTTGGCTCGCTATTTTTCAAAATACAATTCCAATGGCAATACGATCTTTTTGGATCATGGCCAAGGCGTGACCTCGGTCTATATTCACATGAGCAAGCTTGCTGTCAAAAATGGAGAGCGTGTCAAAAAGGGACAGACAATAGGCTATATTGGTACAACCGGACGCTCGACAGGCCCTCATTTGCATTGGGGAGTCTATCTCAATGGTCACAATACCGATGGGATGAGCTGGATTCGCTTTAGTGAGCGCGCGTTTCGCTAAGTGTTTGGGCCTGGGCCAAGGCTTTTTCCAGTGCCTGTGCCAGCTCAGGGTTGGTTTGCATCACTGCAGACAGTTGATTTTTTACTTCGCCAATCATGTGTGAGAGTTGACTCTTTGCGGCTCGCTGAGCGCTTGTGTCTGCTGCCGCTTCTCCCGCTTTTTCTTCAGAAATGGCTTTTTTGAGGGCATCCATTTGCGGTTTGACTTTGGTGTAATAATGTTGCAGATTTTCTTGCATGATTTTTTGGGCCCGGGCCAAAGACTGATCAATGCCATCTAATAAAGACTGGATATTTTGATTCTGGATCTCTCTGGCGAAATCCATGGCTTGTTGGGTTTCTGCTGTATCAGAGGGCGTCTCCCAGTCTTGTATATGCATGGCAGAGGGGGAATGCGTCTCTGGCTGGGGAGATTCTGTCTCAAAGTGAACCTGTGTGGGTTCGGTGCCGTGCTGGGCCTTGGGAGCGGAAACCTGTGCCTGATCTGTACCCAAGCTATTTTCTTGACCTGCTTGCTGTGATTGATCTGGTTGGGCCTCCCCGTTTAGATTTAAATCTTGGGAGGTTGAGATCGGATCTGTTTTGGACTGAATGGGTAAATAATGTGATTTTTGCACAGATGGATCAATTTTCATCGCTTAGCATCCTTTGTAAGGCTCTTTGTGATCTTGTACCCCTGTTTTAACAGAAATATGCAGCAAGTGAGCAAAGAACTTTTTTAAGTCGAAATAGACCCTTTAATTAATTCAAATGATTTCTGTGAGCGGGTTTGAGCGATTATTAAAAATGTTATGTGTCTATTAAATAAATCGATTTCTTCAAAAACAAGATTAAAAGATCGTTTTCCCTCGCAAGTTTTGCGGGTGGCAGCCTATAGTTATTATGTAAAGATTAACAACCTTAACCCAAAATTAACTAACTATAGTAGAAGACTAAGTTAGACATGTATGTGGAGGACAACATGAGCAGCATTAATAGATTGCAAGGCAACAGCGGATTTGACTTTTCTGTCTCCAAATCCGGTCGTGCCCAAAAAGCCGGTTCCACTGCTGCTCCCAGTGGTGGTGTACAAGGTGCTTCAGGCAAACCTTCCGCCTCTAAAAATGAAGATATTCTCAATATTAGTTCCGTCGTCGGTTCAGCCGGTGGCGCTGCAACCCAGGTCAGCTTGGGCGGCAGCAGTTCTTTGTCTCCCTCGGTTGCCGTGGGCGCGTTAAAAGGGGCATCTGCACAGCTCTCTAAAGAAAATCGTGCTGAGCTTACTGTTGTTGAAATGGCCAACCAGCTTGCTGAAGCTATGTTTGCCGCCTAGAGGTTTTCAGGCGTGAGCGCACAAGAACCCCCGATTGTAATAGACCTCGACGCAGGCAAAGAGAACGTTGTAAAACAGATCACTGAAATCTTAAAGCGGTATTCCGTTTACTTAAAAGAGGGAGATATATCTCTCTCTTTTATTTTGCGAAAATCAGGTGAAAAAGATCGCGAATTCAATTATAATTTTACCAGGGATGGTTACGACAACGCTGAGCGTGACGTTGTTTTTCCCGTGGTAGTCAAAGAAATCCTGCGCAAAGAGTTGCCTGAAAAGATTGCTTCCAACCCTCGGTTGGTCAATCATGTGATGCAAGATCTCAAACGCGATCCCTATTGGTCTACCAACGTGGTTAAGTTGTTGGATGCCATTCAAACACATAGTAAATAATCAATCAAATAGATATCGCTTTTCAAAAGCGCTAGATTTTTAAACTGTCGAGGGAGGGGTTGGTTTCATGGCAATTATACCTATTTCAGATTCGGGGCCGATGAAGTCCCAAGTGGCAAAAGAGTTGGGGCAAACCGCCTCCAAAGACAGTACCAATCTGAAAGTAACACCCGCCCTGGAACAGGTCATTCACCAAACGCCTTATGGCAAAGACGGGATGCTGCTTTCCGCCAAAGATCAGTACAGCGCTCTGACGACTATTTTGCCCAATGCTGAGTTGGAAAAATCCCGTCAACAGTTGAAAAAAGAAAAAAAGAAAAAGAAAAAAGACAAAGAAGAAAAGAAGAAGCAGAACTTTTGGGATTGGCTCTTCTCTAAGTAATAACTCACCTTGTCTTTAATTTATTCCTAACCCCTGTCCTCAGAACAGGGGTTTTTAATTTAATAAACTTAAAAAATCTTGATTGGATATTATTGATCAATTTCTTTTGATTAAATGATCTTAAAAAATATGTTTTAATGCGCGAGATTCAGTTTGAGTTGAACGATATGTGTAGATGCGCAGACGTGTACCAATTATCCGGAGGTCTTCAATATGACGAGTAGTGGTGGGATGTCAGGGATCCGTGAAGCTTTGCGGTCTTCTGAACAACTGATCAATATTGAGGCCTCAAATATCACCCGCAGTCAAATTCCCGGCTCTAAGTCGGTTCGGGGAACCCTCCAGGGCATTGACACCCTAAACTTTGGCAATGGGCAAACAGCTGCTGGCCCAGGAACGTCTCTGGCGGCTACAACCACAGATTTTAGCCAGGGTGGGTTGGTTCGTACTGGGTTTACGACCGATATGGCAATCAATGGTCGTGGTTTCTTTATCCTGTTTGATGCCAAAGGCGAATTTTATTATACCCGCAACGGTTCTTTCCATTTTGACAATACGGGAACATTGGTGAACAGTGACGGATTGAATGTTGCCAGTTTTGACCCAGCCACGGGCGCGCTTGAAAAAACCACGATGGAGATCAACCCCGTGGTGTCTCAGTTGGGGCAACAAATTTTAGATCAGCTTAAAACGGGTGGAACGCAAACTGCCGCTCAAATTGCCACTGCTTTGGGTGAGCCCTTGGCCAATGTGACGCCGGAATTGGCCTCACTGCGTGTGTCTGAATACGTGACGGATAAAGTTGTCGGTCCAGATGTTTTATTTACCCATAATTTGGGCTATCCGGGAGATCAGGTTGATTTCGATAGACAGGGGTTTTTGATCAACGAAACCCGTGGTTTGCGCAAGGGCAATCAAATTGCCTTGGCTATTTTCCCCAATTTACAGGGTTTGAGCAATTCCCGCTTTGGGGGCGTTGTCTATAAAGGTACTGATGCGGCTGCGCCCGGCGGTATTCCAGGCGTCGGAGCACCAGGCGATCTCAAGCTGGGCCTGGGTGATTTGGAAAGCCAAGCATTAGAAGAGTCAAATGCTGAAACGCCAAGCAGTATGAGCCTATTGGGCCTGTTGCAGCGTAATTTTACATCTACCACTGCTGCGATGAAGATCTTTTTAAATGCCTGGGATGATTTGATCAGCGTTTTTCGTTAAAAATTAAAGCATGTTTTATATACTGCCAGTTCTCTTGGGAGGGCTGGCGGTTTTTGTGTGTATCTTGGGGCTTTATCCTGTGAAGCAAAAGCCCTTTTTAAGTCTGTCTTTTGCACTTATTCTCATGTTACAAACTTTTGTTTGTCTGCGTTTCCCCGCAGTTTCCCAACCTATTCATGTTACTGTCCCTCAGTCCCAGTCGCTTTGGTATCAAGGGGGGAGTTTGCACAAAGCAGCTTGGGAAGAGTGGCAAAAAGCGCCGATTCAAAATCGCTTGGCCACTGCTTCAGATTATCTAAAAACTTTGCGTAAACAGGGGGTTTTTGTTGAGCGTATTCGGGGGTTAGACGAATACCGTCCTTGGGCTGCTGCGCTTGTGAGTTGCATGGAGTGGGAATACGCACAACAAAACGGGCCACAACCAGAAGTGGTGGCCCGTGAATGTCTCAGTCAAAATAAAATTAAGCGATTTTTTAAGCCCTAAAGACTGACCAAGAAAGCGACCAAATCTTCGTATTCTTTGTCGCTCATGGTGCTCTTTAAGGGGGGCATAGAAGGGGTAAATCCATTGACCACAAAGGCAGTTGGGTTTTCGATCGACTCTTTGATGTAAGCTACAGCATCTTTGCCCGCTACACGCGTGGCGGCTGTTTTGCCTAAACCGTCGAGTTTGGGGCCGATTGTGCCAACAGCGCCTTCAACTGAGCTAACTGCGTGGCAGGTGGTGCAGGTTTTGGTTTTAAAGACCTGTACGCCAGCTTTTGCATCTCCACTTGTCACCGTTTTCGTTGCTGCGTGCTCTTCAG
>CAZRFI010000003.1:29140-42910 GCA_964598905.1 uncultured Candidatus Sericytochromatia bacterium
GGAGCAGCATGCTCTTCGGTTTTGGGAGCGGCATGTTCTTCGGTCTTTGTTGCGTGACTGCTGCTGCTTTGATTGCCCTCGGTGCCATGTCCGCCTTTGGCGTGACCGGCCATCATTTTATTGGTGGTGATAGAGACGGCTGTAATGATACCAATCAGAATGGCCAGGGAAAAGAACGAAAGAACGATGACTTTCATTTGATCTGCGGGTTTCATTGGGAATTACCTTTCTAGGATAGTGATGAAATCGTATGTGTGTATTTTGCTATTTGCAATTCATTGTACCTGAATCAGTTGTAGCGCGGTTGGGTCTTCAGTGGGGCAATCGTCTCCTTGTCCTGCTGATACCAGGCCATAAAAATTTTAATAAAGGCAATGCTAAAAACCAACATGCCTGTGATTTTCATGAGCACGCCTCCCAATTGTTGATCCCCTTGTGCCGTTAATACGGTCAAACGGGGGGCCAATTCGTAGGTTTGATACAAGACCGAGCGGGAAAAAGTGACAAAGGCAAAGACAGGCATTTGGGCAATGGTCAGCGCACCGAGGTACATCATTTGAAAGCCAAAAGAAAGGCGCAATTTCTCGATTGGATTGCGCACGGGCATCCACATCAAAAGAGCCCCTAAAATAAAGCTCAAATGCTCTAAATTGTGCACCATGCGATCACGCAGGGCCCAATCATAGAGAAAGGGGATATGCCAAATACCAAAAACAAGATTAAAGATTAAACAGGCGGGGATCGGGTGAATCAGTCGCTTAAAAAGTCGTTCTAGCCAGGGCAATTGTTTGAATACCAATTCAAGCATCCAGCCGGGAGTCCCGATTAAAAGCAATGTCACGGCTGGATACATAAATAAATTGTGTTGGAACATGTGAACACTGAAGAGATATTGCTCCCCAATGCTGTCGATCGGAGATGCGATTGCCGTGTAGATCAGTGCCAAACCCGAAAAAAAAGCCAAGGCTTTTTTGCGGTCAAAGGCATCGCTCTTTCCCATCTGTTCACGGGCATACTGAATGAAACGATAATAACCCCAGCCGATAAAGACCAAAAAGAGCAAGGCCCCCCATTCCAGACGCCACGTCCACCATACTTCGGCTGGAATATCAGCCGAGGGTATGGCCTCAAATTCGTGGGCCCAGACCGGGGGGCACAAAAAATACAGCATTGGTTTATAGCTTGGCCAAGAAGGCCACCAAATCGTTGTATTCTTGATCGCTCATGGTTTGTCTCAGGTTTGCGGGCATGAGGCCTGCGGGGTATTTTTCAACGACATAAGCACCAGGATTTTCGATTGACTCTCTGATATAAGCCATTGCATCTTTACCTGCAACACGGGTTTTGGCCCGTTCGCCCAGACCGTCTAATTTGGGACCCACTTGCCCCACGGCTCCTTCAACGCTGCTGACAACATGACAGGCCGAACAGCCTTTTGCTTTAAACACAGCCGGGCCGTTTTCTGCCTTGCCAGTGCTGAGGGCAGCCAATTCTTTGGAGTCTTTGACATTGATAGAGGTTTTACTCGGTTGATAATTAATCAGTGAGACCATTGCCACCATGGTAGCCAACGCAATCGTAAAACCGCTGAAAAAGATACCCGTTAACAATTTATTGTCGTATTTGAGGTGCATGAAGATCGCCACAACAAAACCAAATTTGACTGCTGCCAGCGAATACATGCCAACGTACATGGCTGCATTTGGCAAAGGCATCATCAAAATAGCGACTTCTACTGCTGTGACGATTCCCAATGCTGCTGCCAGTTTGATGTAAACAGGTACGTGACTGGGGTGTTCTTCATGTGCGCTCATGCTTTGACTCCTACAAACTCAACAAGGTAGATCACTGTGAAAATAACAATCCAGACAATGTCAACGAAGTGCCAATAAAGTCCTGCTACTTCAATGTCGACAGCTTTGTCCTTCATAGTGCCAAAAAAGGAGTAGACAAACCAGCTAAATAGCCAGAAAACCCCAATGGCCACGTGCAATCCGTGAGTCCCTGTCATGGTGTAAAAAGTGGAACCGAACAGATTTTGCTGTACCGTCACGCCTTTTAAGACAAACTCTGTGAACTCAAAGGATTGAAAGCCCAAGAATATGGCCCCAAATACGCTGGTCAGGAAAATCCAGAGTCGAAACTGAAAGATATCCTGGCGATTCACGGCGGCCACACTCAGCGCCATAAGCAAACTGCTCATAAGCAAGACAAAAGAGCTGGCTGTTGTCACCGGGATACTCAGTACTTCAACTGGGTAGGGACCGGTCAAGCTTTTTCCGTGGTAGATGATATAGGTAGAGATCAGCGTTCCGAAGAACATACAGTCCGAGGCCAAAAAGGCCCACATCATCACTTTTTTGTTGGATACGCCGGTATAGGAATATTCTTCGTGATGGTGTTCTTCATGGTGGTGCTGATGATCCACCGCTGCTGCTGCATGGCTCATCAGTTATAAGCCCCACTTTCTTTGGTTGGATCAATCATTTCTCCGCCAGGACCCTCCAGGGCCCAGCCGAAGATGGCAAAGGTCAGGAGCAGAATGCCACCGACCGCAATCGGCAGAAAAACCATCATATTGTCTTTTAGGAAAATCATACCCATGCCAAAGACGAACATTCCAATACCGCAAATTAAAGGGTAATAAGAAGGCAGTGGCATGTGAATCAGGTTTCCATCCCAAGAAGCAGAGGCTTTTCCACTCTGTTTTTTGTGCCAGAAGTCATCCAGATGTGTCACCTGGGGAATAACGGCAAAGTTGTACTCGGGCGGCGGTGAAGGAATGCTCCACTCCAGCGTACGACCATCCCAAGGGTCATCTCCTGCAATTTCACCGTGTTTGAGTGAATTGAACATATTGATGAAAAAGATCAGGAAACCAACGGCCAGAACAAAAGCCCCAGCTGTACAAAAATGGTTCCAGAAATTCCAACCCATATCTGCGTGATAGGTGTAGATACGGCGGGGCATACCATTCAGACCCAAAATATGCATGGGGAAGAAGGTCATGTTGAAGCCCACAAAGAAAATCCAGAAGGCCCATTTGCCCAATTTTTCATCCATCAAACGGCCTGTGATTTTGGGGAACCAATAGGCGATTCCGCCAAACAGAGCTGAAATGGCGCCACCAATCAAGACATAGTGGAAGTGAGCCACGATGAAGTAGGTGTCATGCTGTTGCATGTCTGCGGCAGCAGCAGAGTGCATAATGCCGCTGAAACCACCCACGGTGAACATGGAGATAAAGGAGAGGGCATAAAGCATGGGAGTCGTCATACGCAGATTCCCGCCCCACATGGTACCAATCCAGTTAAAGATCTTGACCCCTGTGGGAACCGCGATAATCGACGTGGTGACAGAGAATGCCAAAACGGCAATCACGCCCAGGCCAGTGGTAAACATATGGTGACTCCAGACCGCAAATCCCATAAACCCGATAAAGGCCCCCGAAAAAACGATCAGGGGATAACCAAAGAGCGGCTTACGGGAGAAGGTAGGCAGAATTTCTGAGACGATACCCATGCCAGGCAGAATCAGAATATAGACTTCGGGATGACCGAAGACCCAGAACCAATGTTGCCACATGATCGGCATGCCGCCTTTGGACACATTGAAAAAATTCGCTCCGAACATGCGATCCATCATCAATTGTGCCAGGGCAATAGTGATTGGCGGGAAGGCCAAAAGGATCAAAATATTGGTCACGATGGTCATCCAGACAAAGACAGGCATGCGCATCAGACTCAGACCTGGCGCACGCATATTGACAATCGTGGTAAAAAAGTTCAACGAAGCGGCAACAGAGGAAACACCCAAAAGCATCAATCCCATGACCCAAAAGTCAGAATTGTGGCCGGGGTTATACTGCGGACCTGTAATGGGAGGGTACCCGACCCAAGCGCCATTGGGGGCACCGCCTGCGAACCAGCTGACATTGATCAGCACCGCTCCGGCGACAAAGACCCAAAGACTAAAGGCATTCAAACGGGGAAACGCAACGTCACGGGCACCGATCTGCAGGGGTACCACAAAATTGAAAAAGGCGGCAATTAAAGGCATCACCGCCAAAAAGATCATTGTGGTTCCGTGCATGGTGAACATTTGGTTGAACATATCACCCACCAGGAGATCATTATTGGGTACAGCCAATTGCAAACGAATCAGCAGGGCTTCAAGCCCGCCCAATACCAGAAAAAAGAGTGCAGCGAGACCATACATGATCCCGATGCGTTTGTGGTCGATGGTTGTCAACCAGCTCCAAATGCCCGTCTTTGCAGAGGGGCGGGGGCCTAACATTCCCTGCTCCGAAGCTTCGGGATGGGAATGCACATGACCTCCTGTGCTGATTTCTTCCGTACTTGTGGACATATTTTCCTCTCTTATCAGTCTTCAATCCAGCTGGTTATTTTAAGTTTTGCAGATAAGACACCAGATCGGTGACATCTTTATCGCTCAGTAACATATTGGCCTGTTCCAGTTTCATCAAATTCCCGGGTTTCATTTGTTGGGGATATTTGATCCATTTGGCCAAATGTTCAGTGTCATTTTTATACATCACGGCCCCCAAGCTGGTGCGGCTGCCAAAGTGAGTCAGATTGGGGCCCACCATGCCCATGGCATTGGTACCTTTAATCGCATGGCAGGAATTACAGCCTTGCATGAAGACTTTTTGGCCGTTGACCTGTGACACGGTTTCGGGTTTGATCGCGTCCGCTTTTTCATCGCGGCCCCATTTGTCAAATTCAGCTTGTTTATGCGCAAAAACCAGAAAACGCATTTGGGCGTGTGAATCCCCGCAAAACTCGGTGCATTGACCGTAATATTTTCCGGGTTCGTTGGCATCAAGCCACATGCGGTTAATTTGACCTGGGAGAGCATCCATTTTTCCTGCCAGGCGGGGGACCCAGAAGCTGTGAATGACATCTACGGATTTGATGTCGATATTAATGGCCGTATCAACAGGAATGTGCAATTCATTTGCGGTCGTAATACCCAGATCTGGGTATTGGAATTCCCACCACCACTGATGGCCAATGGCGACCACTTTCATGACTTTTTTGCCTTCGGGCGGCTTGTCCATCACAAACAAGGCTTTGGCGTTGGGAACAGCGATCACGAGCAAGAGCAAACAGGATGCGATAATCAATGCGATTTCGATTTTTGCACTGCCGTGGGTCTGTTCTGGAACCACAAAATCTTGGCCTGGTTTGGCCCGAAAGCGGAACAAGGCATAAAAGAAGACACCGCCAACTGTCACCAGCAGAAAGGCTGAAACGGCTACTGTGAACCAGAAAACAGTCAGCTGTTCTTGGCCAATGGTCCCTTTGACATCAAAAGTGGACATGGCATCCATCAAGGCGAATGCATTTAAAGGGTACATGAGCAGAAAGCTCCCCACCAGAAGAGTGAGGCGCAAAATGCTTGTTAATTGTGCTTTCACGATTTTTCCTCGGTCTTTTGTACTCAATGTCGGTTGTATTTTTTCACTCTTTTATTGTTATATCCTCTGATCCGGATGCCTGGGTAGGCGGTTGATAGCCCCCAGAGATCTGCGGCTGGGTCAGCACCTGGATTAAAATACCCAGATCAGGACCCAGTTCAAGACCCAGCGAAACACTTACACCAGGATCAAAAAAAGGAAACAAGGCGTTTTGAGTAGTCAAAATTATACTCACTCTAACATATAATGCCCCGTTCAAAAATATGAAGTGACATTCTCACAATGATATAGGACAAATCAATCTTTGATGATTATCAAAGAAATTGAGACCTTTTTTGTCTTGCCTAAAAGCAGCAAAATAAACACACAAAATAGCCCCTCAGGCCAGAATTGGCTTAAGGGGCTAGATCTTATCCAAGGACGGAATCTTTACGCGATTTTTTGCCGATCTTTGTGTTTTAGCCAGCAATAGCTGGCATAAAAAACAGCACAAAAAATGATTGGGAACCCAGCCAAGACGAGAGTCATGGCCTGATAGGCCTGTTCACTTGCGCTGCCGCCAGTTTCAGAGATACAGTTACACGCTTGGGCTTGCGTGCTCATCAGCGAAAAAATGCCAAAATAAAAAAATAAAGTCTGAATGGACTTCATAAATAAACAGTGAGGTAAATGATTGGCCAGACCAGAACGACAAAGCCCCAAAAAAGGGCTGCCGCAGGAAAAAATGACTGAGCCATTTGAATGGGAAAGGGCATTTTCAGTAGATTGGGCTGGTTTTGAAATTGACGTAAAACGCTTAATAAGCAGAGTAGACCAGCCGCAGCGTGTAAGGCGTGGGCCCCAACAATGAGATAGAAAAATGCGCCGTATAAGCTTGAGGAAACGGTCAGACCAAAATGCAATAAACGAACCCATTCTGCTCCTTGTAATAGGACAAAAATAGTTCCACAACCCAATGTCAGCCAGAGCCATTTGTGAATCGGTGTTTTATTCTTGAGAGCCGTCCAAGCCACAATCAACGCGACGCCACTGATCAAAAGAAAAAGACTGTTAAAGGCTGTGGCTTCTATCGGCAGTCGAGGCTGACCAGGGGGCGGCCACGTAAATCCGGCATTGGCCCGATTCACCAGATAGGCACTGATAAAGGCTGCAAAAAACATAATTTCTGTGCCCAGGAAAAAGACCATACCCAAAATGGGGTTGGAGACAAGTGGACGGCTCTTGGTTGGGTTCACAAAGACATCCTGCATGAGATTAATGGGCCACTTCGAGGGGCACCCAGAGAATATCTGGGTAGACACCAAAATAAAAAATAAAACAACAGACCAACCCAAAAGCAACGGCAAACCAAACGCTAAGAGGCTCAAAGCGCAGGTGCATAAAGTTATTTACGACAAACATCATCTTGATCAGGGCCATGCCAAAAATAAGCAGCAGGGCCATTAAAGTATTGTCTAAATAACCTGCTGCCAGACTCAAACCAAAAAGCAGCAAAAGGGCAAAATAGGTTTTAAAATAATTGGGGTGACCGTGGTAATCTTGTTCTGCGTGGGCAGTTGCTTGGTGTGCTGTCATAAGACCTCCTTGGGGTTAATGTGCGATATAGAGCAGGGGAAAGAGCAGAATCCAGACCAGATCGACCAGATGCCAATACATGCCCGCAAATTCGACCCTATGTAGATGTTGACCTTTGCGGACACCCAACATGATGATAAAAATCGTGGTCATCCCAGCAATCACGTGAAGAGCATGTAAGCCCGTCATCAAGAAATAAAAGCTCCAGAACAACTCTGCCGTTAGCGTAAAACCATGGCTGATTTCGGTGGCATATTCAATCGATTTGACCACCAAAAATCCCAGACCAAAGAACAGTGTGATTCCCATATTTCTGACTGCGCCTTTGATGTCTTTGCGATTTGCGGCATCATGGGCCAAAACAATCGTCAAGCTGCTTGTCAATAGGAAAAAGGTGTTCAATGCCCCCAAAGGAGTGGAGGTATGTCCCGCGGCATGTCCCCATTCGGGGTGACGCAGCCGAAACAGGATATAAGTCGCGATCAGGCCGCCAAAGATCACGATTTCGGAGGCAATCAGCCACCACATGGCCAAGCGGCCTTTGGGCATATCTATCATTCTGGGTCGAACCCATTTCTCCGAAACAGAGTCCGATTCGTCTAGATTATTTTTTTCGATCGCTGTCGTTGACATTTTATTTTCCCTTTCCCATGTTTATTGCGGCAGATGCTGAGGCCAGTAATCTTCTTCACGACCTGGGACACTGTATTCGTAAGGCCCCCGATAGACGGAAGGATAGGTCTCAAAATTGCCATGGGGTGGTGGTGATGCTGTGACCCATTCCAAGGAGTTGGCTTTCCAAGGATTTCTCTCTGCTTTGACTCCTTTTCTGGCACTGTGAATCATATTGATGACAAAGGGAATTTGGGCTGCACACAGAATCAACATCCCAACGGTTGCTATCACGCGGTTTTGGGTCATGTCTGCGGTCATTAGCGAGGGCCAGGCAGAATAGTCGAAAATCCGACGGTGTTCGCCTTTTATGCCGTTATAAAAGAGTGGCAAAAAGATCATATTGAAGCCCAAGGTTGTCAGCCAAAAATGAACTTTGCCCAGCGTTTCGTTGTACATCCGGCCCACAAATTTGGGGTACCAGAAATAGATGGCTGCCAAGCCCCCGAAAAAGACGTCGGGAATCAGAGCGTAGTGGAAATGAGCCACCACGAAATAATTGTCATGGGCATAGATATCAAAGGCACTTGCGCCGAGGTAGATACCCGTCACGCCACCCAAGAGAAACTCGCCAATAAAACCCAAGGCAAAGAGCATCGGGGTATTGAGGGTGATCGACGCTTTCCAGAGTGTGGCAATGGCTGCAAACATCCAGACTGCAAAGGGAACAGAAATCATGATTGTGGTAAAGCTGAAGAAAACAGCCATACGAGGATCAATTCCTGCAATGAATTGGTGATGGGCCCAAACGATAAATGAGAGAAAACCTGAAATGATTGAAGCGTAAATGATCGCTTTATAGCCAAACAGAGGTTTGCGGGCCATGGTTGCAATGACTTCCGCGACCATACCCAAGCCGGGCAAGAGAATGACATAGACTTCGGGATGGCCAAAGAACCAGAAAAAGTGTTGAAAGAGAATGGGATCTCCCCCCACGGCAGGGTTGTAGAAGCCGGTGCCAAATGAACGGTCAAAGAGCAACATGACAGCGCCTGCAACCAGCGGGCCGACTGAGAACATAAAGACCAACACGGCGATATTCATCATCCAGACTGTGATGGGCATATCCATCAGTTTCATGCCAGGAGCACGCATATTAAAGGTTGTGACCAGGAAGTTGATGCCCCCAATTAAAAATGCAACAAACTCAAGTGCCACGGCCAAAATCCAAAGACTACCACCAATACTTCCCCAAAAATCAATTTGGGCCGGATAGCCATTGGCCGATAGCGGTGGATAAGCTGTCCAGCCCGCTGCCATCGGGCCAGGCAAAACCATTGAGAGTATCAAAACGACGGTGCTGATAAAAAAGATCCAGTAAGAGATCATATTCAGGGTTGGGAAAGCCATATCATCAGCACCTATCATAGTGGGGATCAGCAAATTCCCAAATGCTGCGACCAAAAGAGGCATCGCAACCCAAAATATCATGATCGTTCCGTGCATGGTGATCATCATATTGTAAGCATTGGCATCTAATTTGCCATAGAGGGGGATACCCTGACCCGGAAAGGCCAATTGCATCCGAAAGACATAGGCAAAAAAACCGCCTACAAAGACCATGATTAGACCTGTCAACAGGTATTGCATGCCGATCACTTTGTGATCTGTCGAAAAAATATACTTGCGCCAAAAACTCAGCTCAGGATGGTGGTTATGGGGCGAAACCGAGTGTTGCTTCACTTCAGTGGCCATGGGTTTTGCTGCAACTCCTTATTTCAAATCTTTCAAATGATTCACGATGGCCGTGAGTTCCTCTTCACTCAGAGGGGTTTTGGGCATGATGCCTGAAAAGCCTTTGACAATATCTGCATTGGGTTCTGTGATGGAACGACGGAGATACGTTTCATCAACAGTGACCTCATGTTCTTTGTCTTGGGTTAAGATGGTTTCTTTGCGACCGATCAGACCTTTGTAACTGGGACCCACCAATTTGGAACCATCTAAACTGTGGCAACCGAGGCAGCCTTTGGCCTGTAATAAATCTTTGCCGCTGATGACGTGATGTTCCGTTTTTGTGGCTGCGGGATTGTGTTCAGCATCGGTCGCGGGTGGGGCAATTTCGGGCGCTTTTTTATCGCCGGGGGCTGGCAATATCACTTTGCTGGCTTCTGATTCAAACCACTGTTTAAACTCTCCTTTGGATTGCACAATCAGATTGGCTTTCATCAGTGAATGGCCAGCACCACAAATTTCGGTACAGGCAATTTCGTAGGTGCCTGTTTTGGTGGCATCAAACCAACCTTTGATGGTGCGACCGGGCACTGCATCTTGTTTGAAACGCATCGCAGGCACAGAAAAGCTGTGTAAAACATCTTTGGCCTTGAGATAAAAGACCACAGTTTCGCCGACAGGGATATGCAATTCATTGGTAGAAGTAAAGTCATCACTGGTTCCAAGCAGACCATCACGGCCTGGATAACGAAAGGACCATGAGAATTGTTGACCTGTGATTTCAACCAATTCATAATGGGTTTTTTCTGGAATATTTTGTTTGATCAAAGTCCAGGCATGGGTATTTTTTTCATCAATAAACAGATCCAGTCCAACAATCACAATCAGCGGTAGAAAGATCCATTTCAACTGTTTCCAATTATTACCGGGAATATAATCCGCTTTGATACCTGGTTTTTTGCGGAATTTGAGGATGAAATAGAACAGAATTCCTTCTGCAATCACAAATGCGGTCATGGTAATGATGGTGATTAAATGAGCCAATTCATCCAGCTCAACTCCGAATGTGGAGATATTTTCTGGAAAAGGTAAGAAATTCATGTGTCTAAATTCCTTTTGGATCTCTTTGCATGCATAGGGCTTTAAACCTTGGTATTAGATAGATCTATTTGGGTGAGGGCTTGTTGAGAAACAATCAAGGTCATTGTAAATATTCCATTTGAAGTTCACATTGATTAACCTCAATTGGCGAATTGATAGATATCAGACAATTTGGGCTGATATTTGGACTTGACAAATTGATCTGCATAAAATACTGTATCTGATTCCAAACGCGCAGGCTGGTGTCCGTGGTAAACTGTCTAATGTACTAAAGCAATGACAGAGACGCCTCTACACCTTTGCGTTTCGCGCTTGCTCTGCCTGTCTTCCCCCCTTTTATCAACTTTGGGTTATCAACTTCAGGTATCACAAGCAAAGGTTAGCCACAACCTCTGGGTTGATTTAGTTGCGACCATATCTGAAGCCAGGAATTGTAAATGCTTGAACAGGGAAACATGACATTATCAGCTGAATCTACTCCGCTGGCCCCTGACCGCCAACAGCTGCGCCAGATTTTGCGCGATTGTTATGCCTTGACCAAGCCCAATATTACCTTTGAAATTCTGGTCACCACTTTTACGGGCATGTGGTTGGCCTCCGGAGGCCCCCCTGATTGGGGGTTGGCTTTCTGGACACTTTTGGGGGTTGGATTGGCATCTGGTTCCAGTTGTGCTTTTAACAATTATATTGACCGAGAAATTGATAAACACATGGAGCGCACCCGCAATCGTCCCTTGCCTGCAGGTCGGCTATCTCCCTCTGTCGCCCTTGTTTTGGGGAGTGTGTTTGGTGTGTTGTCTTTTGTCGTTTTGCTCTGGAAAGTCAATCCGATCACGGCCGGTTTAACCCTTTTTACGGGTTTTTATTATGTTGTGATCTACACCCTTTGGTTGAAGCGAAACAGCCCTTTAAACACCTCTTTGGGAGGGGTCTCTGGCGCTCTGCCAGCTGTTTTGGGTGTTACAGCAGTAGCCAATCAATTGACCCCTGTGGCTTTTGCCTTGTTTGGAATCATGTATATTTGGCAGCCTCCGCATTTTTGGGCCTTGGCGCTGATCAAGGTGGAAGAATACCGCAAAGTGGGAATTCCCATGTTGCCTGTGGTCAAAGGCGAAGCGGTGACCAAGCGGCAGATGTTGCTTTATACAATTGCCTTGCTACCCGCTTCCACCAGTCTGTATTGGTTAAATGCCACAGGTTGGATCTATTTGCTCACAGCTTTAATTTTGGGAGCGGTTTATCTGGGCTTGACGATCGATTTTATTCGCAAACCTGTCACCCGTAAGCGTGCTTACCGCTTGTTTTTCTTCTCAATTATTTACCTTTGCTTGCTTTTTGTGATGATGTTTGTCAACGCTGTTCCCGCTTGAGGCCGATGATGGAAAAAAAATTAGAAAAAAAAGAACCCCCTTTGTTCTTGCCCCAATTGGTTGCTTTGGGGCTGATTGCCTCTGTGCTGGCCGCTGCCAGTCAGGCAGTTAATCAACCAGCTCAATTCAGTACACTGGCAAATCAGGAGATCCATGTCTCGGTGACCCCCGGTGTGAGCGCCGGAGAGTTACCTGTTTATGGTCAATTAAGCGATTTTTCGTTTACCGAGCGCAATGGCAAAGCTTTTGGTGCGAATGAACTCGAACAGCACCCCTGGATTGCCGATTTTATCTATACCAGCTGCACCACTGAATGCCCTTTGATGAGTGCTGAAATGGCGCGCCTGCAAAAAGCCCTGCCAGAACAAACCCCCGTAAAGCTTGTGTCTTTTACCGTTGATCCAGAAGTAGACACTCCCGCTCGTTTGGCGGAATATGCCGAGCGTTTTCAAGCCAAACCTGAGGTCTGGAAGTTTTTAACCGGCCCCCGAGAAAAATTGTATACCTTGGCACAAAAGGGCTTCCATTTGCCGGCCCAGGCGATGGAGGTTGCCCCACAAAAGCACCATGAATCGGCTCATGATTCAACTCACGGTTCGGACCATGCGCAAGATAAGACGACGGCTTCAGTGCCCAAAGAAAATCCCTTTTTACACAGTCAAAAATTTGTGCTGGTAGATCAAGACCTGCAGATACGTGGCTATTATGACAGCACGCGCCCAGAAGAATTAGAGCGCCTGTTAAAGACAGATTTGCCCCGTCTTCTGAAAAAGCCTTGAGTCTTCCGGTCGGAAATGGCCGGTCCGTGAAATTTTCTCAACCCGTTGAACGGGCGTATGATTTTGATTATTTTAAAACACGCACCCACAGCCGCGTTATTTTGCTTTTTGTCGCGGTCGCCTTGGTGGGACTGGTCTTGTTGGGACGCCTGTTCTCTTTGCAAATTCTGCAGCACACCGAATTGTCCCAAAAAGCCGAACAGAATCGCATGCGAGCTGTTCCCATGTTGGCCCCCCGTGGCATGATCTATGATCGCTCAAGTAAAATTTTAGCAACCAATAAACTCTCTCATTCGCTTTTGTTTCAACCAGGCCGTTTGTCTTCTCAGCAGGCCTACCAAAGTCTTCAGCGTCTTTCTCATTATTTGGGATTGCCTTATGCCGAGCTTTTGTCACGGGTGCGTTTTGACAGTGTTGAGCCGATTTATTTGGCCCATAATCTCAATAGCAAAGCCCTGGCTTTGATCACTGAAAATCAGTCCCGTTTGCCCGGTACCGAAGTTGTGACTGAGTTGGAACGCTTTTACCCTGAAAATGAGTTTGCTTCTCATCTTTTGGGGTATATGGGGCAAATTACGGCTGAAGAATTAAAGTCTCAGCGCTATCAGGCCTATCGCCCCGGTGCTTTGGTCGGAAAAACCGGCTTGGAGCGTCTTTATGAGCGCTTTCTCAAAGGCACCGATGGCAAATCGCTGTATGCAGTGGATTTGGGCAAACATGAAAAGAAACTGGCCAAAACCATTGCCGCTGTGCCCGGAAACAGCCTGAAGTTGACTTTGGATAAACCTTTGCAGCAATTCTGTATGGAACTCTTAGATCGCCGCAAGGCACCGGGTTCGATTGTCGTGATGGAGCCACAAACCGGTGCGATTTTGGCGATGGTTAGCTATCCTGCTTATAACCTCAATTTGTTTACCGAAGGCCTGACCCAAGCCGAGTGGAAAACTTTACAAAACACCCGCTATTTTCCCTTTTTCAACCGGACTTTAAACGCCTATCCTCCAGGTTCTATTTTTAAAATTGTGACAGCCTTGGCAGCTCTGCAAGAAGGCTATCTTCGGCCCGAACAGACTTTTTACAGCAAGGGCTATCTCAATGTCGGTGGGCATATTTTTTATGACTGGCACCGGGGTGGCTTTGGGATCGTGAATATTTATCA
>CAZRFI010000003.1:43010-50221 GCA_964598905.1 uncultured Candidatus Sericytochromatia bacterium
CCCTATTTGGTGCAGGAAATTTTAGGCCCTGATAGCAATGCCGTCTTTACTGCCCAGCCAGAAAAACACCATGCATGGATCAACGATATCGATCCGCGCTATTGGGATGTGGTTCAACGGGGGTTGGAAGGGGCCGTCACCTATGGGACGGCCAAAGGCATGAAGCTCAAATACCACGGGGTGGCTGGGAAAACGGGTACGGCTGAGACCAGTCCCGGTAAACCCACCCATGCCTGGGTTGTGGCCTATGCTCCCACCAATCAGCCCCGTTATGCTCTGACTGTTTTTTTGGAGCACGGTGGCAGTGGGGGTGGCAAAGCAGCACCGATTGCCAAACAAATTCTGAAATATTTGCTTGAAAAAGATCTGGATCAAAAAAACAGTTCAAAGGAGCGCCATTAAAGTGGCTTTGCTGCGTTCCCGTTCGGTTTGGCAGCAAAGTTTGCCTACCCTGTTGTTGATCAGTTGTTTTTTTATTTTGAGCAGTTTATGTGTCTGGAGTGTGCAGGTTCATGCCGAGGGCAATTTGGGTATTTTTTTGCGCCATTTGATCTCGATTGGTTTGGGTTTTGGGGTTTTGGCACTGGTGGCCGTGGTGGGTTTTCACAATTTGCGCCATTTTGCCCTGCCGATGTATGTGGTTTCGGTTTTGTTATTGGCGGTTGTTTTGGTTGTTGGACCTGTTGTGGCAGGCTCTCAACGCTGGATTTATCTTGGCCCGCTTTCGTTTCAGCCTTCGGAATTGGCCAAATTGGTTTTGATCATTTCTTTGGCCCATCACTTGAGTCTGATCCAAAAATTTGATTTTAAACAGACCAGTCTCTTGTTATTGCATATTGGTATTCCCTTTGTCTTGATTTATAAAGAACCCGATTTGGGAACGTCTCTGATTTTGGTAGGCATCTCACTGAGCATGCTGGTGGTTTCTCCCCTCTCTTCGTTGGTATTGGCTACTTTGATTACCCCCGTTGTGAGTTTGGGGCTGTTTTTTTGGAACAGTTGGCTTTGGTTGGGGTATGTGCTTGTGGGGGTAGGCATCTGGTTGGCTTGGTTTTTGGTGACCCGATGGAATCGCCGCCCAGCGTTGGTGGGTTTGGTGGTGGGAAGTCTGCTTTTGGGTCTGAATATTTGTATTCCCGGCCTGACGGAATGGGGCTGGGAGCATTTACAGCCCTATCAGAAGCAGCGCATTTTGACCTTTATTGCCCCAGAACCTGATTTGATGAATGCCGGTTATCAGGTCACCCAATCCAAAATTGCGGTAGGAGCAGGGGGCTTTTGGGGCAAAGGTTTTACCCAGGGCAGCCAGACCCAATTGCGCTATGTACCTGAGCAACACACCGATTTTATTTTTTCGGCCCTGGCGGAGGAAGGCGGCTTTTGGCTCTCTGCCCTGGTATTACTTTTGTTTATGCTCTTAATTTTGCGCATTTTGTGGGTGGCTTACCACTGCTCTGAGCCGGGAGAGTTGTATGTCTGCAGTGGTGTGGCCGCACTCGAATTGATGCATTTGCTGATCAATATGGGCATGAATATGGACATGATGCCGGTCACAGGGGTTCCTTTGCCCTTTTTTAGCTATGGCGGAACAGCGATTTTAATGCATATGAGCCTTTTGGGACTGGTTGAAAGCATTGCCTGGGCCCAGCGAGGCTCGCGCTTGATCCGGATTGAATGAGGCCTGTTGATGTTTCGGCGTGAAACACGTTCGCTGGCACTTTGGCTCAATCCCCGTGAAGCTGTGTTGGTGGAAAGGGAACATGGCCTGGTGGCCCAAGAGGCCGCCTGCCTCACTCGGCCTTTGGTGGGAGACAAAGCGCAGCTTTGGGGCAATAGCGCTCTGCTCAGTGGGCGCGGTACGCCTCTCTGGCAAAATGGCTGGCGGGCCCAGGAGTTAAAAGCCTATGTTCAAGCGCTGCTCTCTCGGGTGATTGCCCCCAATCGCTGCCAATTGGTTTTGCCCATACTCAATTTGCGCGAGCCCTATTGTCGGGCCTTTTGGGATTTGTTGGGATTACACCTGCAATTGGAGTCGCTTTATCTCTGCTCTCCCTTGACCTGTCTGGCTCAGTTGCCCGATCTGAAGCAGACAGATTTACATTTATATCTGGAAGATGGTTTGGCTGAGTGCTGTTTGGGCCCTCCACAGGGACTCCCGTTGACTGTGGGTTATGGACGCTATCTCTCGCGGGCCCTGCAGCAATATGTCTATCAGCGCTACCAGCTTCAGATTGAAGAGGATGCGGCGGCTTTGGCTTGGCAGCGTTTGGGGGGGCTTTCTGGGGTGCAGGAGCAGATCACTTTGCAGGGCCAAGCTGGCGAAGGTAAATCCTCTTATTTGCTTTTGATTGCCGAAGAGCTGGCTCCTTTGGCCGAAGCGGCATTTCAGCCGCTGGTACAATTGTGCCAAACCCAGTTGGAGCAACAGTCAGCAGGGGCGCGAGGCAAGGTCAGTGGTTTAAGACTATCGGGTGAGCAGGCGGCATTGCCTGGTTTGGTTGATTATTTGCAAAATCGTTTGCAGATTGCGGTCACGCTGACCCCGGCTGGGCCAGATATAATGATCAAAGCGCTGCAGATTTTTTTGCAGAGTCGTTAGGGATGCGCGGAGGAAAAAAGGTGAATCGATTATCTGTCTTTTTCGCTTTTGGCTGTTTATTATCAGGGCTGCTGTCAGCCTGTGCTCCTCAACGTCCACAATATGCCGAAGAGTGGCCCGCTTATCAGAGCAGCAACGGTCATCGCGGTTATGTGCCAGCAGGGCCAGAGCCCCCGCTGGCGGAAAAATGGACGTTTCAGACCGAAGGACGGATTGTGGAACCCCCGGTTTTGGCGGGCGGCCAATTGGCGGTGAGCTCACGGGATGGGCTGATCTATTTGCTCAATCCTGAAACCGGGCAATTGCTCTGGAAAGAAGAAATTGGCCAAGGGGGGCTGGCCAGCAGTCCCGCTTTTGGCGATAAATTGGTTTGGGGTGGGCGTTGGACCCCCTATTATTTTGTCTATGCCTGGGATCGGGTCGGTGGTCAGCGGGTCTGGGAAAACCAGACTGGGGAGATTCTCGAACGCGCACCTTTGGTGGTAGCGGCTTCAGATCGTGTTTTTTTTAATGTCGATCCGCCTTTAAGCGCGCCCGCTGACGTGCTAAGTTCTATGCGGGCTGTCTCAACCAGCGATTATAAAACCCTTTGGGAACGCCCTTTAAAAGGCGTTCCCCTGCGTCTGCCCGCGTTGGATACAGAACATCAATTGCTCTTGGTGGCTTTGGACGAAACCCCGGCTTTGCAAGCGCTCGACACCCAAACGGGGGAAATCAAATGGAGCTATCCCCTCGACAGCAAGCCCACAACGGCGCCGATTTGGGCCGAGGGCCGTGTGTTTATTGGCACCCAGGGAGGTTATATTTACAGCCTGATACCGGAAACAGGTAACATCGACTGGCGCTTCCAGATCCAAGGCGATAGCATTACCAAAGACATGGCCCTGGCTGAAAATCAATTGTTGATCACAGGTGAAAAAAACCTCTATGCCTTTGATACCCGTGCCTTGGAGCTGCAATGGAAATTTCGGGCAGTCATGCCCCTGACAGCCCCTGTTGCCACGCAAAAACACGTCTTTGTGGGCTGTGAAAACAAACTGATCTATACCTTGGACAGACTCAATGGCAACTCCCGTGGCTTTACCCTGACCAAAGGCGAGATTTTGGCCAGCCCTGTGATTGTCGGCCCCTATTTGTTTGTGGGGTCTTCTGATGGTAAGCTCTACGCCTTTGAAGAGGGGCCTCGCCCGGTGTATACCCAGCCTGCCAGACGCTGAGTGGGGACATTCTCAAAAACCAGATTGTCCGATCTGGTTTTCGAGAAAAGGTATAATTAAAGAAAAAGGAGGTCAAATATGCGTTTGAAATGGATGTCCTCTCCGCGTTTTTTTGTTTCTTTTGGGCTTTTGTTGATTGTCGCCTGGTTTGCTTCTGAGGCCTGTTCACTCTATCCGCCGACACGGCCTGTTATGCCACCTGCGCCGATCGAGTGCAGAGATGCAGACGGCAAACCCGTTCCCTGCCCTTCCCAAACCACGCCTTAGATCATGGAATTTCCGGTCTGGCTGTCTTTGGGGCCAGTCCGCCTGCACCCCCATCTGGTTTTTGAAATTTTGGCCTATTCAGGCGGATTTCAGCTCTATCGCTGGCTACAAAAACGTCAGCCCGTTTCCTTTTCGCCATTTCAGCGTTTGGCCTTATTGGCGGGCTGTATTTTGGGGGCTGTGCTGGGGGCCAAGGGCTTGGGTTGGCTGCAAACACCCTTTGACCCCCTGACCGGCGCGATCTTACCGCCAGGAAAGACCATTGTAGGGGGACTTTTGGGGGGCTGGCTGGGTATTGAAATGGTCAAAATCGGTCTCCAGATTCGCCAACGCACGGGGGATGTCTATCTTTTGCCCATGGCACTCGGTTTGAGCCTGGGCCGTGTGGGCTGCTTTTTGACCGGGCTCTCCGATGGCACCCATGGCAACCCGAGTGTTTTGCCCTGGGCTGTGGATTTTGGCGATGGTATTCCCCGCCACCCGACTCAAGCTTATGAGTCTCTGTTTGTCTTGATTTGGGGCTTGGCGCTGTATTTGGGACTGTTGCGTGTGCAATCCCCTGGTTCGCGTTTTCGCCTGTTTATGGCGGGCTATTTGCTCTTTCGCTTTGCCTCTGAGTGGCTCAAGCCGGTGATGATGATCTATGGTGGTCTGAGTGCGATTGCCTGGGCCTCTTTGCTGGGAGCCGTGTATTGTTTGATCTCTGTGTGGCGCTTGGAGCGCTTGGAAAGGTAAATAAATGGATCGGCCTTATGTTTTTTATGAATTGACCAATGGGGTGTGCAGCACCTGTTTGCAAAAAGTCGAAGCCAAAGTGCTGTTTCAGCAGGATCATGTCTATCTGCAAAAGTTTTGCCCCCAACATGGCCTGCAAAAAGTCTTGATTTCCACGGATGTGGATTATTATCTCAAAACCCGCTCTTTGCTCAAACCGGGCCAGATGCCCTATGCCTTTAATACCCCCATGAGCCGGGGCTGTCCCTTTGACTGTGGCCTGTGCCCAGATCATGAGCAGCACTCCTGTCTGACCCTGATCGAAATCAGTGATGCCTGTAATTTGACCTGCCCAATCTGTTATGCCGCTTCGGCCCCTGGGCGCAAACACCGCTCCTTGGAAGAGGTGATTGCCATGTTGGATCGGGTGGTGGCCAACGAAAAAGAGCCCGATGTGGTGCAGATCAGTGGCGGAGAGCCCACTTTGCACCCCGATTTCTTTGCGATTCTCGATCAGGCCCGGGCCCGCCCGATTCGCCATTTAATGGTCAATACCAATGGCATTCGCATTGCCCGCGATCGGGACTTTGCCGAACGTTTGGCTGCGTATATGCCTGGTTTTGAGCTATATTTACAGTTTGATTCACTTGAAGCGGCACCGTTGCAAGCCTTGCGCGGTGAAGACCTGCGCCAGATTCGTTTAAAAGCCCTCGAAACCTTAAATGAATTGGGCATTTCTACCACGCTGGTGGTCACGCTCAAAAAAGGCCTGAACGACGGCGAAATCGGTAAAATCATTGATTTCGCTCTGCAGCAGTCCTGTGTGCGCGGCGTGACTTTTCAGCCGGTTCAAGAGGCCGGACGCCTAGAAAATTATGATCCGGCCCGCGATCGGCTCACTCTGAGTGAGGTCCGGGCTCAAATTCTGGCCCAGCATGACCTGTTTAGCGCTGAAGACCTGTTGCCTGTGCCCTGTCATCCCGATTGTATTGCCATGGGGTATGCACTCAAATTGCCCGATCGGGTGATTCCGATGACGCGTTTGGTTGATCCTGAGTGCCAAGGCAATACCATTCGCTACGAAGAATTTTTGAAACTCTTTTCCACGGCTCACTCTCCCGAAATGGCAGCCCAATTGCTCTGCTGTTTGCCGCAGATTCCCGTGCCCGCAGGCATGGGCTACCAGAATCTGTTCCGAATCATAATTATGCGGTTTATGGATGCCTGGGATCTGGACATTCGCAGCGTGAAAAAGAGCTGTGTACATATTGTGACGCCCGATGCCCAGCGGATTATTCCCTTTGATACCTATAATCTCTTCTATCGGGAGGGTTTGAGTTTGCCGCCTCTGTTACAATACTCCCAGCCCTGATTTCTGTGTCCTGAAGGAGAAAGACTATGCTCGCCCCTTTTCGTGATCTGCTGGCCAGTGGCCGCTTGATTCTCTTTGATGGGGGCTTGGGGACGATGCTCTATAGCAAAGGGGTCTTTCTCAATAGCAATTTTGATCTGGTCAATTTGCAAAGCCCCCAATTGGTGCAAGAATTGCACGAACTGTACCTGGAAGCCGGGGCGGATGTGATTGAGACCAATACCTTTGGGGCCAATCCCTACAAACTCAAGGCCCATGGTCTCGACGAGCAGGTCCACGCCATTAATCTGGCGGGAGCCCAGATTGCCCGCCGGGCAGCTGGTGACCAAGCCTATGTGGCTGGTTCTATTGGGCCCTTGGGGATCAAAATTGAACCGTTGGGGCCTACCTCGTTTGCGGAGGCCCAAGCCGCCTTTGAAAGCCAGGTATTACCGTTGCTCGAAGGCGGGGTCGATCTTTTTGTGGTTGAGACATTTACCAATCTCGATGAGCTGGTTCAGGCTGTCGCGGCGATTCGCAAACACAGTGATTTGCCGATTTTGGCTTCGGTCACCGTTGATGATGATGGCAATACCATTTATGGCACACCCCCAGAACGCTTTACCCCCCGCTTGGATGCGCTTGATGTAGATATGCTCGGCTTAAATTGCAGTGTGGGCCCAAAACCCATGCTGGATGCGATTATGCAGATGTCGGAATGGACAGACAAGCCCCTGGCGGCCCAGCCCAATGCTGGACATCCCCGCATTTATCAGGATCGCACGATCTACCTCTGCTCCCCTGAGTACATGGCCTCTTATGCCCGCAAATTGATCAAAGCCGGGGTGCAAATTTTGGGCGGCTGTTGTGGCACGACCCCTGAGCATATCCGCGAGATTGCCCGTTCGGTCAAAGCCCTGCAGCCGATGCGGGCCCTCCTTGATGCCAAACCCAAAAATAAACCGGCACCCGAACTCAATATTACCCCGGTGCCTGTGGCAGAAAAATCCCGTTTGGCAGCGGGCATTCAAGCCGGTCGTTTTGTGGTGAGTGTGGAATTGAC
>CAZRFI010000003.1:50321-53886 GCA_964598905.1 uncultured Candidatus Sericytochromatia bacterium
GATTATCCCGATGCCACGGCGGTCTTTGACGTGGATGCGATTGGCCTGACCAATATGGTCAACGGTCTCAATCATGGTTACGATTTGGGCAATAACCCGATTGGCAAACCCACAGGCTATTTTATTGGGGTGGGAGCCAACCCCTGTGCCGTAGATCTGGAACGGGAAATTCGCCGTTTTTATTATAAAGTTGAGGCCGGAGCTGAATATGCGATTACCCAGCCGGTCTTTGACGTGGAGGCACTTCTGCATTTTCTGGAACAGATTGAATCGCATAAAGTCCCGATTTTGGCAGGCATCTGGCCCTTGGCCAGTTACCGCAATGCGGAATTTATGAACAACGAAGTACCCGGTGTGGTGATCCCCGATGCGATTATGCAGCGCATGTGTGCGGCGGATGCCGCGGGCAGAGCCAAAGAAGAGGGTATTTTAATCGCCCAAGAAATGGTGCAGATCTTGCGCCCACACGTGCAGGGCATTCAAATCAGTGCTCCTTTTGGGCGCTTGGATCCTGTTTTTGAGGTTCTGAGCGTTTTGCCCGCTACAAAATAATTAAAATGGGCTTGAATCTGTTTTTTCTGGGTTGGATTGTAAAATCTTGATTAACCAAGGGATGAAAAATCCAGATCACTGGCTATAATAAAACTATGCGGGTTAAACATCTTCCGATCTATGCAAAATTAGGGGTTCAATCGGGCTTTCGTGCCACTTTACCAGTGCAAGAAGGCCCTTATGCACCCATTCCTATGTCTGTGCCAGAGGCTGTGCTCCCCATTGTTCGTCCCCATTACGAGGTGTTGACTGTGGCCGGCCGCTTTGATCAGGTTACGGCGCAACGCGGTGTGAGTGGAACGCCTTTGCCTGTGCCCGTCTGGCGCAGCGGTTTTCGCGATGGCCGAGGCCCGCAGGCGCTGTTTAATAAACCCACTGGCCTGGTGGTGGATACACAGGGTATTTTATATGTGGCAGATACCCTCAACCACTGTATTCGCAAAGTGTCGCGTCAGGGCAAAGTCAGTACCTTTGTAGGCAATGGCGAGCGCGGTTTTCAAGATGGGGTGGGTGCCCAGGTTCGTTTTAACCAGCCCACAGCCCTCGCGCTTGATGGCTTGGGGTTTATCTATGTTGTAGACAGTCTCAACCAAGCTTTGCGCAAAATTTCGCCCCAGGGAGAAACCCAGACTCTGCCAATCTGTGGACAGCCTTTGGGTGGGTTGGCCTGTGGGCCCCAAGGTATGGTCTATTTCACGACCGAGCTGCGCTTTGAAAAACAGTTTTATCTTGCCCTCTGTCGCCTTTTGCCTTCGGGTCAAAGCGAATTACTGGTGGAACAGGCGGGTGTTTTGGCTTGGAAAATCTATAAAAATGGAGATCAAAACAAACCCTTTAATCCCTGGTTTTGTGAGCGTGCTGATCGGCTTTTGCCTTTTTCCTTGAGCAATCAAGCTTTTCGGGCTGATGAACGTTTGGATTTGGCCCTGGATCGCCAGGGAACGATCTATCTTGTCGATCGCCAGCGCTTACTGAAGATCAGCCCCGAGGGAGATTTGACACTCACGCCACTGCGATATAAAGGCGAAGACAATTGGCGGATCTCACCCGAAAAAATGGCGGGTTTGGCCGTCGATGAACAGGGCCACGTCTTGGTGGTCGATAGCTTTCATCACTGTGTGCGCAAAGTGGCTCCCGATGGTTGGGTCGAAACTGTTGCCGGGTACCGCTCAGTCGAGCAGCCCTGGAACGAAAAAGATCAGTTTTGTAAACCGCAGGGCATTGCCATGGATCATTTGGGTCGGATTTTTGTTACGGATACCGGCAATTGGCGGATTTGTCAGTTGATTCCCCCCGAGGCCCAATGGCAAAAGCGCCTGAATAAAATGCCCTGGTTTCCCGCTCCCCCGCGCCACTGGCAAGAACCGCTTGCCCGTTCTGCTCCCAAGGAGGGATTGTTATCGTTTATGCGCAAAGCTTTAAATAAATCTGTCAACCTTCGCAAAGCGGCCCCGTCGGTTCTGAATGCTGGCCCTGCAGAAAAAAATCTGCCCTCTCTGCCAGAAAAACATTTCCAAGATGTGATGCAACACGGTTCACGCAGCCAACAATTGGCAAGTGTGCGTGAATTGGCCGAAGTTTTGCGTCTGCCGGAAGCCCCCAAGGCTGCGCTGTGCAAAGACCTCTTTGCCACGGTGCTCTACCATGAAGATGTCAGTGTGCGCGCACTTTTGATTCGCGAGGTCTGTGACTTGGTTAAAAACCCGGATGATGCCTTGGTCTGGCTGGGTCTATTGGAAAAACACCAAGAGAGCAACCGCATACTGCGCAAGTACCTGATCGACATTCTCTGTTATTTGGGCCAGACCTATTTGCTTTATGGTCATGTGGTGCCACTCTTGGTGGACTTTATTCGTGACACCGAACAAGATGTGGTTGATCATGCCTTTGAGCGCTTGCTCAAGATTCGCAATGCCGGTTATGAAAGTCTGGTCGATCCGCTGATTGAGGAACTCACCCGTTGAACCCAGAAAAAGCCGATGCTTCATTGGTACGTTTGCGCGGCTGGGACTTTTTGGCCCGGACCGGCGATAAAAAAAGCATTCTCTCTCTGCTCGATGCCATTGGCGACGATCATCCCGATCATGCCCGCTATTCTCTGGACGCCGTTTTTAAGAATCCCCTGGCTTATCAGGAGCTGATGGAACCCCAGAGTTTGGCCCGGATCCGCGTGATTCACCGCTTTTCCGAAAAAGACCCTGAGCAGGCGATTCGCTTTTCCTTGGATTCGCTGATTCAGGAGGACCCCCAATTGCGCCTCTTGGCCTTGGATGTGCTGGACTGCAATATTGCCTACCTCGATCAGGGCATTGAAATTGCACTCAAGCGCATGCTCTTTGACCCCTCTGAGCGGGTGCGGGTCAAAAGCTCCCGGCTCTTGATTTTGCTCTCCAATTATGAGCCGATTGACCTCACCGATTCGCCTGCGATTGGCATTTTGGAAGCGGCCCTGGACAGCGAAGATGCCTATTGCCGCCAGATGGCGTTTGGCATGCCCGCCAGTATTTTTTACAAGATCAAAAATGTAAAGTCCACCATTGAGCAATTGAGCGAAGAAGTGCAGAGCAAAGAAGAAAAGTTACGCAGCTTGCAAGAGGAAGTCCAGCAATTGCGGACTTCTTTGCGCTCGCAGGACAAGCAGCGCAAAAGCTATGAAATGCTGCTGGAGAATATTGAACACGCCAATGGCCTGTTGCGGGAGCAAATGGACAAATACAGCCAGGTGCTGCAAGACAAAGAAAACACCCTTTTTCAAGAGCGGCAAGAAAAAAATGCCCTGCTCCAGAGTTTGTTGCGTGAGCGCAAGGCCCGCGCCAGCGAAGTTGAACATGCCCGCAGTTTATACGAGCAATTGGTCGCGGATTTTCAGCAGCGAGAAGACAAATTTCGCCACAATGTCTACGATTTTTACTCCAAATTCCGCGATGTGTTTAAAGCCATGATCGAAGAAAAAGAAGAATTGCTGCGCGAACTCTACCGCCAGACCAGCCCCGATTGGGAAGAATAACAGCCC
>CAZRFI010000003.1:53986-55400 GCA_964598905.1 uncultured Candidatus Sericytochromatia bacterium
TTCTGTTTTAGGGTTTGTCGGGAATGGCTTTTAAAGCCGCTTCCAAGAGACGGGTTCCTGTTTTCTCGCGCTCTCTAACCTCGGGGGCTTGGGTCCAGGGCGCCCAGCGGTAACGGCCACTTTCGAGCAATTCTCCCTGTAAGGAGACACTGACACCCACCCCTTCGGAGGGAGCTGTTTCCCGAGCTTTGGTGGCGCGGTCGTCGTGGGTCACGGTCAAGGTGGTGGGATCGACAAATTGCAACAGGGTCCAGGGCAGGCGAATCTCCACGGCATTGCCGTTTAAAATCACGGCGTCTCTGGAGCTGGGATTTTCACCGGGGCCACGTACCTGCAATTCGCCAATCGGAAAAATGGTGATCGGAAAGGTCAGCTTTTCGTCTCGGCTGACATGTTCCTGGCCGTTTTGCCAGCGCACAGGGATCCAGGGAGCACCTTCGCTTTTTTTGGATTGGTAGATCTGCTGGGGGCCCGAAGAATTGTGCCAAATACCAAACAGATCATAGGGCTGAGTGACCAACCACTGGGCCATTTCAGTGCCTTGAATGCGCAGGGCAAATTCGTTGCGGCGAACGGTTTTGACCCCATTGGGTAAAATCAGATCGCCGAGTTCATCGCTGTAGGTATCGACACCCAAGACCAGTTCATCTTCTGGGCCCAGGGCTGAATTGAGTTCAATTTTGAGATGAAAAAAGGTAGCGTCAGCGGAGGCTTTGACCGAACGGATGCGCCCCTGGCCTTCGGCCACGGTATGAGTGGCGGGGGTTTCGACATCAAAGGCGATTAGGCCAAAATTTTCTTCGGGAGAGGTCAGATTGTGCCAAAGGCGGTAATTTTCACGTGGCATCGAGATTTCATCGACGATCCAGGTGCGTTTCCACCACTCGTCGATCCAGGCAAAGACCATGCCGCCCGCCAGACCCTGATCATGAATATCGCGGGTCAGGCGGGCGTTGTAGCGCCCTTGGGCCTCTTCGTCGTGGCCCCCGTGGTGCATACCACTGGGGCTGAAATGGGCATTGCCCCAACTGGAGGGCACGCCGTATTCGCCGATCACGAGCGGCATATTGGGGTAATGGGCCTTGAGCTGTTTGAGATAGCCAATATAATTATTGACGCCTTCGCTGTCACGGTTTTTGACGTATTCGGGGTTGTCGTTCATAAAGTCGGGATAATAGGGATAGGCGTGGTAGCTGGCAAAATAGCCTGCGGGGGCCGTGCCCAATTGCAATTTGCTCATGTCGATTTGGGCTGTGTCTTCTTGGCTGTAGCGCTCGTTTTCGGTTGGATGCGTCAGCGGATCGAGTGTGGGCCAACTGGAAACACTGATGGGGCGCTCGACCTTGAAGGTGTTGCGCTCAAATTCAAGCAATTTGTCCACACGTTCGGCCCACCACACTTCGCTGGGGGAACC
>CAZRFI010000003.1:55500-57829 GCA_964598905.1 uncultured Candidatus Sericytochromatia bacterium
ATCGGTTTATCTGGATGTGTGGAGTTGTAACGGGCCAGCTCTTCATAAAAATGGGGAAAATGCAGGGTGTAGACACGCAGGCTGTTGAACCCCAATTCACCCATGCGTTTGAACCAGCGGGCAAATTGTTCGCGGGTGGCAGCCAAATCTCCGGCTTGGGTGCCCGGCAGGCCAATCCCAAGATTAACCCCTTTGATATAAAAATTTTCGTATTGGTTGCCGTTCCAGCGCGCTAAAAATTGGCGATCTTTGGCCGTAAAAGGGACGGGGTGTTGATCGGGAAAGGAAAATTTTTCTGGTGGTGGGGTGGGGCTGCTGGCCGGCGTGCTGCTGGAAGGCTGGGGTTTGGGTGCGCCACCGATGCCAACCAGAAGATTGTCCACCGTTTGACAGGCTGTGCTGAGGCTCAAGAGCGCTCCCAGAGCTGCTGCCCGGAAGCCTGATTTCACTGCGCGATCGTTCATTCTGGTTCACCCATTTTCATGATTAGATTAACTTAATCTGTCTAATTGTCCAAAAAAGTTTCAAAATAGCCAAAGCGCCAGTCACCGGCTTCTTCAATCACCAAGAGGTAGAGGTTGGCCGGTTGGGCCAGTACCAAGATTTGCTTTTGGCTGGCACCGTATTCTTTGTACTGTTGGCTCAGCCAGGTGTCCAATTGCAAATGTTGAGCAAAATCGTCCCAATAGTGTGCGGCCCAGCTTGTCCCCTTGGCAAAGTCGTCTTGCAGGCGTTCGAGCGAGCAACTGTCTGGTTTAAGCGATTTAAACAGGGTTTCTAGAAAGACCCGTTGGCTGTAGTTGCTGAGGTGTTTCCAGGCCTGATCATAGCGTTTTTGACGCAAGTCACGAAAGAAATTTAAGGGCACGGTGGCGGGGGATGTCTGCATAGGTATCTGGTCGACCTCAATTACCTGCTATTTTAGCTGAATCTGCGGCCCGTTGGGCAGTTTAAAGCAAAAGACAGGCGTCGCCAAAGCTATAAAAACGGTATTTTGCCTCAATCGCTTTTTGGTAGAGTTCCAGTAAATTTTTGCGTCCGATCCAGGTCGAAACCAGCATCAGCAGGCTGGAGCGGGGCAAATGGAAATTGGTGATTAAACCGTCAATTGCGGCGATTGTTTGGCCAGGATAGATAAAAATATTGGTCTCACCCTGTTCTGCCTGAAACATGCCGTGTTTGCGCCAGACACTTTCGAGGGTGCGCACAGAGGTCGTACCTACGGCAATAATGCGGCCACCCGCCTGTCTTTGAGCATTGAGTTTTTCGGCTGCGTTTTCAGACAGGGAATACCATTCGTGATGCAGAGGGTGTGAATCTATTCGCTCACTGCGTATGGGAGCAAAAGTGCCCATGCCAATATGTAAGGTGACTTCAACGCTTTGAATGCCTTTTTTATGCAATTGGGCCAAGAGTTCAGGGGTAAAGTGCAGCCCGGCCGTTGGCGCAGCTACAGAGCCCTCTGAGCGGCTGAAGACGGTCTGGTAGCGGTCTTGGCTGCTGGCCCGCGAGCTAATATACGGGGGATAGGGAATCTCCCCGTATTGGTCGAGCCAGGCAAAAAAGGCCTCTGGTTCGAGCCCTTTAAAATGCAGTTCGACCAACCCGCCCGCTTCACAACTCACGATCTCAGCACTCACGGTTTCGGAGAAGACAAAGACATAACCCGGTTTGATCCGTTTGCTGTTTTTGGCCATGGCCTGCCAGGTGAGTTTGGCGGTTTGACGGGTGAGCAAAAATTCAAAGCGGGTCCCCGTATGGGACTTTTGACCAAAAATTCGGGCCGGAAAGACACGGGTATTGTTCATCACCAGTAAATCCCCAGGCTGAAGCAGTTCGGGCAAATCATAAAAATGCCTGTGCTGGGGCAAACCCGTTTGGCGATCATAGACCAGCAAACGCGATTGATCTCGGCGATCAGCCGGTGTTTGCGCGATCAGACTTTCGGGCAATTCAAAATCATAGGCAGAAAGCAACAGGTCTTCCTGCTGAAAGGATTCAGACATGGTATTTAACTTGATTTAAGGGTTATAGGCCATGCGGAACTGGGCTTTGTTGAGGGGTCCCAATTGGGTGCTGGGATAATAGTGATTGAGGATATCCCGGTGAGCATAGCCATTGAGGGCCAATTGGCGCGCCCCCCATTGGGACATGCCCAGGCCATGGCCCCAGCCCCGACCCGCAAATTGAAAGGTGGTGGGCACGGAATCTGCGCTGGGTTTTTTCTGGAGTTCGCCGCGGGCGTCGATCGCACCTACATTAAAAAAGGTGCTATTGAGCCCAAATGCCACACGGGCTTTGGCACCATCTACCAGCTTTTGGCCTTCTT
>CAZRFI010000004.1:0-44315 GCA_964598905.1 uncultured Candidatus Sericytochromatia bacterium
TGGGGCCCGATTCAGAATACCGCTGGCTGATTGATTGGCGCGATCGGCGTTTGGCAGAGATACACTCGTCTGTTGCCGCTGAATCACACAGCCATGATTAAATTGTCAAAATTGAGGTCTATTGCTGCTCGCTCTCGGGATCAAACTTAAAGAAGACGACCTTTTTCAGGAGTTCGGGGGTGTTCAGTACGGTCAGCAATTCGGCGGTGGTGTAGCCATTGGGGTAGAGGCTCTCTTTGCCCGTCAGGCCAAAATAAATCACCTCTGAATCGCGCAACATGGCCATTTCATCGAGCATCACAGGCGCGATATCGGTCTGTTTGACGGTGCTGGGCTGGTCTGAAAAAATGGCCTTTTGGCCGACATTGGCGGCGCTCATCTGATCGGCCAGATCGCGGGCCACCCCTGTGACCTGATTGGGGGCCAGGCGCACCTCGCCCGTGGCAGGATCGCTGGCCATGCCGCGCAGGGTCAAATTGAGCTGGGCAGCTATTTGCGGCAAATCTGGGCTGTCGCTGGGCGGGCGTTGCCCCACCGCACCTGCTTTTTCCTGGCCCCAAGCGTTGACATTGGGCAATTGACCGGGCAACTCATGGCTATCTGGGGTAAAGGCAAAATCGGCGCTGTTGAGGTCTTCGCCGTGTTTTTCCAATTGTTTGCCATCGGCATAACTTTTGCCATAGGTCTGAAAGAGCACGGCTTTTTCCCGCGGGCCGGTCCAGGCCGCTTTGTCGCGGGCCAGCAATTCTGAGAGGGTCGGCAGGCCTTCGTAGAGCGGTTGCCCCTGGCTC
Organism: uncultured Candidatus Sericytochromatia bacterium; assembly: GCA_964598905.1. Classification (GTDB taxonomy): domain Bacteria; phylum Cyanobacteriota; class Sericytochromatia; order UBA7694; family UBA7694. The sequence goes on from CAZRFI010000004.1 coordinate 792, forward strand.
AGGGATTGCAATTGGGCCTGTACCCGCTCGGCCGAGGCCAGGTATTCGGGCTGCAAGGCTTGCATCAATGCGGGCTGAGCGACAGCCAACTGTTCGCGGATGCGGTAAAGGGGATCCAGGGTGGGGTAAAGATGGGTTCCCTGTTCCTGCAAGGCCTGTGCAGTGGCCTGGGCTTGAACAGGGGGCAGACCTGCTTGCTGGAGTTTGCTTTGCAACCAGCTCTGCAGGCCCGCTTGGGCTGCTGCGGCGACAGGGCTCTGGCGCAAGATCTCAGCCAAAAGGGCGGGACCTGCTGTTTGTACCACTTTCTGCTGAGCTGGGTCTGACAGGCTTTGCACGACTTTTCCCAAAGCCTTTGCTTCTGCTTGGGCACTGGCTTCAAACCGGGCCTGCAGAGGGGCTGGGAATTGGTCCAGGGGCGTGGGGGCTTTGGCGGTCAGGGGGTAGGTTTTTGCCTGAGGTGCTTGCGCAGCGGTGATTGTGATCGGCTGTCCGGCAGGGGGGGCATCGACCACAGCCACACGGGGAACCCGTGTTGAATCCGGGGCTGATGCCGGTGTTGCCTTGGCAGGCTGGCCTGCCGCTTTGGCTTGGGCAGCCAGCAACTCGGGCGAGCCCGTCGGCAAGGTGCGGGGCTCGGCATCATCGCTGTGAATCAAGCCCGCTGAGCCTGTGGGCAGGGTGGCTGGCCCAGTGGCATCGTCGCTTTGAGCGGCGGCTGGAGCCTTGCCTTGAGGCTGGGTGAGCGGTCCCACCGAGGGAGGGAGTGCATCTGGGACAACGGGTGGTACTTTGCCCTGGGGCTGAGTTACTGGCGGCACCGAGGGCGGACCTGCGTCTGGGGCCTGCGCCAAAGCGGCAGGGGGAGCGCTGGGGGGCGACGTCGGCTGGGCTGGCGGCTTGGGTGCAGAGGCCGAGGGTTGTGAACCAGAAGGCGGCTGTGGGCCTGAACTTGGCGCAGGTGGAACCGGGCTGTTTCCAGGCACGGGGCTGGCCAGGTGGCGGCCCGTGCTGTCGAGCACGGTCATGCGCAAGACGTCCAGATAAGAGCCCATGGCTTTTTCGGCCCCTTCGACTGAGCCAAAGTGTTTGGCCCAGATCTTGAGCGCCTGATCGGGGGTCTGGGCATTGCGGCGGGCCTCGTCAATGGCTCCTTCCATGCGGCTGATCGGGATCTCTTTGGGCACATCCTGGGGAATCTCATAACCTGGATCTTTTTGTTTGCGCTCCTGGTGCAATTGGTATTCGGGATTGGGCATTTTCTCGACCAACGAAACCCCTTGGCCCAGGGCCGCATTGGTAAAGAGCAGATCGCGTAAATCGTATTTGCCCGCTTTCCAGGCACGTGAGGCCAAGTCTTTGACCCCTTCCATCTCGACAGCCCAGTGCAGAATATACTGGTCGTGGCTGATACGCCCCGAGCGCGCGGCCAGGGGATTGCTGGCAAAAGAGTCGATCACGCCCTGCTGGGCTGCTTTGTTACTGGAGCCCCAGAGCACAGCAGCATTGCCCGCATAGGCTTCCGGTGAACGCGAACGCATGACCTGTTGCAGGCGATCATATTCGACGCGGGCCCAGGCCCCTTCGGAACTGTCCGCTTGCAATAATTGGTGATTTTTCTCTAAAAAACGGCTCACTTCATCTTCACTTTGTTTGCGTACCGCTGTCCGGGCCATCTCTTCCAGCACCTCGGGCCGTTTGCCCATGTGTTCAGGATCGGCTTTGAGCTGGGCATACGCGCTATCGACCTGTTCGTGGTAATTTTTCCACTGGCTGTCGGCCCACTCAAAACCGCGTTTGAGTTCAGCCACTTCACCGCCTTTTGAGCCGGGTTTGGCATCGCGGGCAGCCGCAGCGGCCAAGGCCTCTTTTTGAAAGCCCCGCCAGGCCATTTCATGATCGGGGCCAAAGCCCTGGCGAATCTGGTAAAAGTCCATGTTTTTGCCATTGAAGGCCTGGGCTTCGCGTGCTTTTTCTGGCACTTGGCTGGCTTTGCTGGGCCCGGCCAGATCGACATCGAGGAAATGGGCCGAGGTGTAGATATTCACATCGAGCAAATGCCCCGAGGCGGGGGTGATGTTGGCCAGATTGCCCAAGGCAAAGGCCAGCAATTGCATTTCGGCTTGGGCCCGTGCGGGCTCGCTCATGACTGTGGGTTGAACAATTTTGATCACCAAATCCACGTCGGCATAGACGCCCGTATAACCGGCATCTTTGGGACCACGTCCAACGTAAGGTGGGGCCAATTCTAAGCCCAGTTCTTTGGCCTTGGCCTGAACCTGATCCCAGCAGGTTTCCACTTGCCGATCGCGGGCCTGGTGCAATTTGCCAAAGATCTCCGGGGGCAGGAACTGGGCCAATTTGCGCACATTGTCCCAGCCGCCCACAGCTTCGTAAAATTGCATCACCACCGCGTCCTGGGCGGGGGTGGCCGTGTCGCCCGTGGCGCTTTGTAAGTGGCTCTGCAAAAAGCCCCGGAGCTGGTTTAAATCTGTGAGCTTTTGGCCTGCCAACTCCAGATGGGGCAAATGCAGCGCCTCTTCGAGGGAGGCGTTCATGCTGCGGGTGCGGGGCAGGCTGTCTGTGCCCTGGAAGCGCTTGCCGTAGTCAATACCATCCAAGACCAGTCGGGCGGCCATGACTGTTGCCTCTTTGGCGGGAATACCCAGCCCTTCCAATTGTTTTTGGGTCTCTCCCAACCACTGTTTGCGCGTGTCGGCATCGGCTTCGGGGTGTTTGCCTGCTTTGCCCAAGACCTCATGTAAAAGGGCCTTGACTTTGCCAGATTGCTCTGGCGGTGCAGCGCTCTGCCAGGCCGATTCCAGTTGGCCCAACATGCGGTCGTGGGCCAACTGGCCAGCCTGTTCCTCGTGCAGGCCAAAACCTTTTAAGATCTGCAAATGGGCGTCGTGTTGGGCGATGGGATTGTCGCTGGGAACTTCACCCTTGAGCTGTCTTTGTTGCAGCAGGTGTTCGCCCCAGGCAGGCAGCAAGCTGCTGACGAGCTTTTGAGTCAATATTTGAGCCTCTGCTGGCGAGAGCTTTTGCGTTTGCAGGTATTTTTCGACACGCAGGCTGAGCTGGGTTTGCAAAGCGCCTTCGGGTGCATCGTGCAACAATTCCATCGCAATTTTTTGCACCGCTTGGCCGTGGCTGCCGAGTTCTTTGGGCAGGGCCGAGGCGCTGTGTACAAAAGCGGGGGAGAGGGCATCCAAGGCCTTGAGTTGTTCCTGGATCTTGATAAATTGGGCCTGGCCTTCGGCTTTGTTGGTCAGCAGCAGCGGTGCTGTATCGATTGCCAATTGCCGCAATTGGTGTTGCACCAAAAGCATGGCGTGGGCGGGGGAATCGACGGCCCCCAGATCGAGCAGGCGCTGGGCCTCTTTCTGGGCCAATTCAGGCAGGTTTTGCAAGTCGCCGTCCACATGCAGGGGCGATTTTTGGATCAATTGCCCCGCCACTTGGCCCCGAGCCATTTTGAGTGCCTCAGCAGCATCTTGGGCCAGCCCCTGTTTTTGCAGCATGGAGGCCAAGTCCTGGGTTTTGACTGCCACTTCAGCGGCGGTGCTGAATTCGGGATGCAAACTTGCCACGCCGCTGATCTGGGTCGCGGTTTGCACTTGGTAAGGATGCAAAAAGTCTTTCAGGCTGGCCTCAACCCGTGCTTGGGCTTCGGGAGGGAGTTTGTCAAAGGCCACAGCCGATTTAACGCTTTTTTCGAGCGCGCTCTGATGCCCAGGGGTGCTGAGATCTTTGTTGTTGAGCAGACCCTCTTGAAAGCTGTGCACCTCTTTGACAATCTGCTCTTGGATTTTGGGATCGAGTTCGAGCCCGGCTTTCTCGGCAAGATCCTGGGTCAAGGCAAGGCCCTCGGATTGTCCCTTGAGTTTGGCATCGCTGTGCATTTTGGCCATACCGTGGGCAGTCTGGGCCCCCATCAAGAAATAATGGGTCAAATCCTGGGCATCTTTGAGGCCCTGGGGATCGTTTTTGAAATAAGCGGGCAGGGCCATTTGCGTGACCATGGTTTCAAACACCGTCCAGGTGCTGTTTTGCAAGCTCTCCAACCCCTTGATATCCCCCAAATTGGAGACGGCAAAACGGGAGGTGGTGTCTACCGCCCATTGCAGCCAGCCGTCGGCATCGCCGTACTGTTTGGCCAGTTCTGAGGCCGCTTTGGGCAATTCTTCCATGACAATATTGCGGGTCAAGCTGCGACTGGCCCGAAAGCCATAGCCCAGCAGAGGGCTCACACCCATCGCGGCAGAGTCGGCGCGGGCCAAGACATAGCTGAATTTTTGATTGCCCCGGCTGACCCAATGGCCTGCCGTCAGAATTGCCCGTCCAGCGCGGTTGCCTTCCAGGGCGGTGCGTCCGGCCCGCACCATAGACAGGGCTTGGCGAGCGGCGCTGATACCCGTGACCGAGCCTTTGGCCAAGGTCAAGGCTGTCGACATGCCCATGGTGGCGACAAACATCAGGGCTTCATCGGTGATGGCCGCCATAACGGCAATTTTAGGGTCGTTCCAATAGGCCTCGTCGCGCTGAAGTTTCGCAGCGCTGCGGGCAGCAATGCGCTCAGCGGCTGGGCCCCCTTGGGCCTTAAGCCCACTGCTGTACTGATTCAACTTTTCCAGCGTTTTGGCAGCGCTGCGGCCCTGATCATAATCCGAGCCAGGGGCATTGGCGCGTTTCATGGTTTGGGTCGAATCAGCCACAGCCAAGGCTTGAGTCGCTTGTTTGCTGGCACTTGCATTCAATCCATCCGAGCCACCGATGCTGTAGCCAAAGACCCCTTCCAGGGCCTCTTGTTTTTCGCCTGCTGGGGCAGTGGAGCGCAGAATGGCCCGGTATTGCTCCTGTTGGGGCGCGGGCAATTGGCTGTAGGCACTTTCAGCGGCTTCAGCTTTTTGAATCTCTTTGGCCACGGCCTCGGCCAGCAGTTTTTTTGCTCCGGCAATATCCCCATCGCGGGCCATGCTGCGGGCAATGCGAGCCGCGGTGCCCACTGCCAGTCCACCGCGCTCGACAGCCAGATTGTACCCGCTTTCGATATCATCTGTGACACGGTTTTGCAATTCCTCAAGTGCCAATTCCAATTCGGCTTTGTGGTGTTTAAACAGCTCAATCGGGTTGCTCTGGCGGCGCAATTCTTGCCAGGCTGAGCGCGATTCATCGGCTTGATTGCCGGTTTCCACCACTTTTTCGACAGCGGCAGCCAGGGCTGCTGTGGCTGAGGCGGCTGAGGCATGGGGGTTGAGCACATAGGCCTGGTAAATGCTGATGGCCTCTTTACGCACCAGTGCCAGGGCGCTCGCTTTGTCTTTTTCGGGCAGGCTATTGGCCACCTTGAGGGCTGCCAGGAGACTATCGGCACTGGCGCCAGGGGTGTGTTGGGGCAGGGTCGCAGCGGCACTGAGATAGGTGGCCACTGCCTGTTTTTTCAGGCTGTCTGAGTGGGGGTTTTGGGCCAAAAGGGCAGCCATGGCTGTGACGTTTTCGGCCTGTTGGGCCTGCAAAGTGCGGATATTGGCCACAGGCCCGGCTGTCAGCGCATCGAGGCGGGCATTGTTGACCCATTCAGGGCCACCGGGCATTCCCAGCGGACTGGCTTCATAAGCTGCGACTTTGTCTTTGAGCTCTTTTTGGCGGGCCAGGAGTTTGTCCCTTTCTGGGCCGGGGGGCAGCTCTTTGAGTTGGGCTGGAATGCCACTTAATTCGGATTTTTGCTCGCCATAATGGCGCTCAGCATCGCTGTTGATGCTGCTTTCAAGCTGGGCCTGGCCTTGGCTGCGATCCAATTCGCGCTGCTGCAATTGGGCCCGGCTCTGTAAAAAGCTGCCGTTTTCGGCGCCCCAGGCGCCTTTGTCGTGCATCACCGCCCCAAGTAAACTGTGGCGCGACACGGCGGCTGCTTCCTCGCTGCGGGCCAGACTCTGTGCTGGGTTTGGTCCAGGTGGCAGGCCCAACGCTTCGGCCAGGGCTTTGGCGCGCAGCACCGCAAAATTGCTGCCGGGGGTGACATTGCCCGCCTGGGATAGGGCTTCGCCGTCGCGCATCTCCTGCATGGCCGCGGCGAGGTCTTTTTGGGCGTCGGCCAATTTTTGGTTCTGACCCGGTGTTTTGGCGTCGGCGTATTTGGCAATGGTCGCTTCAGCGGCAGAGATGCGCTGGAGCAGGTCCATGCGGCCAAATTGTTGGTAGTGTGAATTGCCCTGGCGGCTTTTGGCTTCTGCCAGCGCAGCCTCTTGGCCGTCTTGGCCATATTTGGCCGCTTCCATATGCAAATCCCGCGAGGCTTTGCTGGCTTTTTCAACTTTGGCTTGCTGAGCTGGGCTGCCGCCGCCAATGCGATTGTTGAGCTGAATATCTGCGGCATAGGTGGCCTGGAGCTGGGCCACGTTTTTGCCATATTGGCTTAAGAGCTTCACTTCTGCCGGTGCCGTTGGGCTGCCGAGGGGATCTGGGCGCAGAATTTCGTGTTGCTCGGCTTCGAGGCCCTCCAATTCGGCTTCGAGGGCGGCCCGGCGGGCATCATGCTCGGGCAGGCTCATGCTTGGCTTGGGCAGGCCTTTGAGTTCACTCTGCAATTTGGCGATGCGATCCGCCAGGTGTTTTTGCTGATCCACGCTGTCCATCACGGGTTTGAGTAGGTCGCGGGTACTTTGCAGTACCTCTTGGCGCTGGTCTATCACACTTTGGTTGGCTTGCCACTCGGGCAGCATTTTTTCGGCCTCAGCCACGAGCTGTTGGGCGCTGTCGATCATACCCTCGGGCAGGGCCTCAGCGGTCAGGGCTCCCCCTTGCAGAGCCACGGCCTGTTTGCCACTTTGGGCTTCCACACTGGCTGCATCGAGGATGGCGTGGGCCGCTTTTTCACGCATCCCCAGAGGCGCATCGGCACCGCCATTGACTTCGACCCGGTAAACCCGCACCTCTTTCATGGCGATAGCGGTTTGCTGAGCGGTGGCCATGGCCTTTTCACTCTTGGTCTTTTGGCTGGTGGCCTGGCTGCGCAGGCTGTCTAACTGTTTTTGCTCAGCGGGGGTCAGGCTGGGTTTGGCTTTGAGGGCCTGCATGGCCTGATCGGTGGTCTGCCACTCGCCCAGGGCTTTTTCTGCCACTTTGCGGGTATCGCGCACAGCGCCCGCATTGTGTTTTTCCCATTTTTGGCTGGCAGCGCCTTTGAGTTCATCCAGTGTCAAATTGGCGGTTTTGACCTGTTCTGGGTTCATCAGCCCGGCTTTTTGGCGCGCGGCGTTGACCGCTTTGCCAAAGCTGACGGCATAGAGCAAGGGCTGAAAGAGCGATTGGTGTTGCTGGTCGAAATCCTGCAGCAATGAGCCCAAGCCGGCCGGGGGCGTGCCGGTCTCTTGCCATTTGGCCAGGCTTTCGGCGTTTAAACCGTATTTTTCGCGCACGGCCGCTGGAATTTTTTGGTTGATCTCTTTTTCGAGAGTCTTGAGGGTAAAGGCCTCGGCTCCCCCCAGCTCCCTGAGCGGAGTCGAAGGGAGCGCTGTGGCAGCGGGATTGTCGCGGATTTGCAGCAAAACGCCTTGGGCCGAGCTTTGCAGGTCTTTTGCCACAGCTTGGTGGCCGGGGCTTTGCAGGGCCTGAAAATGGCGTTTGAGGGCATTGAGGAGCGTGGCTTTATCCAGACGCAAAGTGGGGATTTCGATCGCTTCTTGGCCAATCCGAATCAGCAGGGTGCTTTCGGGTTTGAGTTTTTCGACCTTGGCCACTTCTTTTAAAATTTGGCCACTGAGCTTGTCAAAATCCAGTTGATTGGCGTCGATGTTGGCGGATTCTAAGCTTTGGCCGCTGGAACTGAGCTGATCTTGGCTAAAGTCTTTGAGATCGAGTTCGATGGTCGGGGTTGCCTGAATAGCGGGCTGAGGGGGTTGGGCTGCACCTGCTGAGGGAGGCGCACTGGCTGTGTTTGGGGCATTAGGTCCGCTTGGAGGGGTTGTTAGGGGGAGCGCTTGTTGGGGGGAGTTGGGGAGTCCTTGTAACATCTGTGTTTCCTCTAGCAATGGGTAATTGTGTTTTGGTTCAGGGAACCTGAACCATCTTAATGTACCCAGTGACCTGGAATTGTAAACAAATGTTAAGGTGTTTGCGGTCGGATTGAGTATCGCCGCTATATTTAAATTTTGGCGCTTCGGTCTGAGACATAATAATGATCACACCCATCTGAATACAGCAAAGGGAATTTGCCTTGTTCTAGCTTTTTATTTAATACAGATGATTGTAGCAAAATCAGGGTGTTTGATTTTGAACCCACCGATTGATTTTAACTATCTGTATAAAACAAATATTTTATTGTCTAAAATATCTCTTTAAGAGAATGCCTTTTAAACTGGGCATTGCTATGAAAATTCATGAACTGCTCTGCCAAGTGACCGAACCCGGCCAATTACTGACTTATTCTGAAATTTGCAAACGGGTCCTGGACCTGCAACCGGATGTAAAGCTTCGCAGTATTCTGCCTTCTGAACACATGCAGGGCAAGCAGAATATCTGTAAACTTTGTCATGATCAGCCCATATTTGAAAAATTAAGCCATGGTCTTTATCGGGTTTTGCCCCGTCTCCAAGCGATTCCTGTCTTGTCTATTCATGATAAATTGGCTCAAATTTTGGCCGAAAGTAGTTATCAGTACCTGAGCATTACCCAGATTCGTCAAGCGGCTCTGGTCCGTTTCCCGGAGACCCATGTACCCAGTATCATTCCGCTGGATCATACCTTGGGTGGTGCCTGCCGTCTGTGCCAGCCAAAGCCTTTGCTGGAACGCACAGAGCAAAGGGGGGTGTTTAGAGTTGTTCCCAGTACAGAACCCTCGCAGGCCTCAGATAGCCCTCTCTCGCTTGCCGTCGCTTTTCTTTATGATTATTTGAACCAGGGAAAAACCGAAGACCTGTTTAAACCTTCTGCTCAATTACTTAAGATCATGGGGCAGATTCCTGATCTCAGCTCAAGCCAAATCGCTGTTTTAAAAACGGCATTACATCAACGAGTGGCCATAGACATCAAGGAATTTGGCCATTTGCTTGAGTCAGAACTTTTACATGCCCGCTTGGCACTTCGGCTCTATGAGCAGGAGGGAATAGAGATCTCTCTCGCCCATTGGGCTGTTGAGGTCTGGGCCTTGGTTTTGGCTAAATTGAGTGCAACCCAGGTTTATTCAAGCTCCCCCTTTGTTCACTTGCAAGTGGCTGAACGCGATTTAAGTTGGCCCAGCCCTGTGATTGCAAGCTTAACGCTGAAATTTTTGACACCCGTTCCTTTGGATAGAAGGCTGATCTGGTTGAAAAAAAACAAACAGCGCATTGCCTTGCTGGTCGAGCCCGAGCAAGACTGTCTATTGGGGATTCGCATTGGCTTGAGATCATTCGTGCCTTCAACTTGGTCTCATTTCGCCATTTCTTCGCAGCAGATACAGCAGAATTTACCTTTGTCTGAACGTGAGAAACAGGCTTATACTTGGTTTCTCTGCGAAAACCAAGAAAATCTTCTGCCATTTTTGGCTTGGTTGGATCAGTTCTGTGGAACAGATAAAGCTTAGGGGCTAGAGTGCATATTTTCGGTATTGATGGGCGGATGAATTTCGAAATTCATGCGAATTCAATCTTTCTTTTTCCTGTTCTTCGGCAATTTGTAGCTGCAAATAGGCCAAAGCCTGATTGAAGTCTGTTTTTCGCTTCTGACTTTGAAACTGAGCCATTTTGTTGCAAGCCAATTCAATCAAGGCAATTGTTTGAGATGCAGACTCTTTTTCGTCCGGGGAGACCCACTCCAAAAGTATATTTTTCAGTTGGGGAAATGAACAGTGGCTGTATTGGGTAAAAACGGTTTCAAGCAGATGTAAGAGGGAATCACTTAAGGCGTTGAGCATTGTGGGGGGCAAAGCACAGTCAAGTACCTGTTGAAAATTAAGCGGATCTCTAAAGGCATTCAAAATAAATTCTAATTCAGGTGGAATCGTTGTTTCAAACACATCGGTATTTTCAGCTTGCGTTTGCTGAGTCGCCAGGAGTTTGGTTCCTGCAATTTTATCTTGCATCATGTCATTTTGACGCAGCATGGCGTTAAGCGGATCTGACGATACCTGTGACTTTAGATAGAGTGAAGCGCTGTCTCGTTTTTGTTTCCCTGTAAAGACATGGGCTTCTTGCCACATTTGTAGCCAGTTTTTCCCAGCCAGTCGTTTCAGCTCTTGGAGTAAGTTTTGAAAAGCTTCGGTCATCCTCTCTGCCAATTGCAAAGCTTGTTTTGCTCCCAATTTTTGAGTGTAGACATCTTTTAATTTATTTAAAAAAACATTTTTAGGGGCATCAGCCAAAAACATGAGCTTGCGCATATTTTCAGGTTCTAATGCAAAACTGGCAGCCTGTTCTTGTTCGGCTGTTTCGCAAAAAGCGTATAAATCTGCTTTTTTATTGGGTAGTGATTTTACAAACAGCTTTTTTTCTTGCTCTTTTTTTTCTGCCTTCAGAGTATCGGGAACAATCATCGTATTGCTCTCTTTGTTTTTAGCAATTTCCCAGGCAGCTTTGTCTTTTTGCCATTGCTCTCGCTTGAGCTGATAGCTGTGGCTCAATTCACCGGCGGGGTTGCCAAATACAATTTCGCGGTGAATAATGACACTTCGTTTGAGTAATTGAAGACTCTTGATTCCTTTAAAGGGAGCTAAAAAGTCTTGAATCACTTCTTCTTTGATTGGGACTGTAATGCTGGTTTTTTTCTGGGTTACAGGATCAATATCGGCATAGGCCACAATCGGTTTGGGTGTATTGGTAAAAGCCAAGAGAATCAAGACCAGCGCTTTTTCAATCTCCATTCCGGTCAATTTGGGTGGACGCCCTTTGATATGTTTGGCAGCAATGGCACCCATGACAAATTTGTAATTGGTATTACCCTCTATACCCAAATCTAGAAGCTTAAAATAGGCTGCAACAAGCTCTTCCTCGTGATGTATTTCTTTGTAGAGTTCATTTAAAGAACGGTAAGCCAGTTCTTTTTTTCCTGAACGGATAGCAGCTACCAGTGTATTGACATAGTGTTGGTGTTGTTTTTTAAGTTCAATGGTCGGCCCTTTGCCTTCAAGCACCTCCATCAAGGTGAGAGAGAGTGCTTCGCGTGTGGTTGTTGTGAGTTCGGGGGCGGTTAGCTGGCTCACATTTGACCTCGGTTTCGATTATCTTGTCAGCAGGGAAAGAGCAAAGCGGCTCAGAAAATGTTTATGCTTGGGATTTCATCAAAGCTGAATTAACGAATGAAAAAGACTTTATGTGTAAGATATTTAACATACAAATGAAAGAGAATCTGCTTAATTAACAGGTGGGCTCTTAAGAAACTTGCTAATTTCAGAGAGTTCAAGACTTGTCTTTTGAGAAGACAAGGTTTAAGGTAACGGATAAGGCTAGTAGGTTGTTTGTGTTGGGAGTTGTCATGGTCTGATTTTCATTCACACAAATTGATACTGATTTCATTAGAGTTAGAGGATTTTGCTGACATGCCAGACATTTATTATTTTGGTAGATACGATCAACGACCTTTTTGTTGGGTTTGTCGTACGCCCCCTTTTGACAAACCTTACTTTTTACAAAATGAAAGGGATTTGGGGTTGGATTCGGAAAACCAAGTGCTGCTGAAATGCTTGCTTGAAGCTTTTCCAGAGCGCCCGACTCTCTCAGCAGTACAATCGGCTTTAAGCAGTATCAATCTAGGACCTAGCCAACTTTCCCAGAAAAAAAATTATTTGATCAATCGGTTTGATCGCGCTTTGCAAAAAATTTTAGGTTTAACACCTCCTGGACTGGAGTTTTTCCAAGCCGGTGACCGCCGATTGATAGAATTTACACGTAGTCAACCACCTCAATTCATACCTGATATTCTGCAATTTTCTTTTGTACCACAGGACAGTTCTGAAAAGGCTCTTTTACACTTTTATCTCTTGCGTTTAGGACAATTACGATCAGCCAGTCGCTTGCTTGAGCGTTTAAATCAAGAAGTCTCTAAAGAACTTTGTCAAATTATTGAAAATGCACAACGCTTGCAGCTAATAAGTTATTTGGCAGAATTACGGCTTGAAAAGCTTAACTCCAGCCAGATACAATGTTTACTACTTTGGTTGCATGCCCTTCTTATGGATTCTGACTCGGTGTATTCTTCAGCTGGTCTCTTTCTGCGAAAGGAGATAGAACTCCTACATAAGAACATCTTAGAACACTTTTTTCATCAAAATCCACATCTGCTCTATGTTAAAACTCAAGTGCTTGTGGAAAATCCCCATTTATCCCCGCAGCAATTGCTTCTGAAACAAACCAAAAAGCTAGCAGAATTAGAAAGAATTGAATATCAATCATTTTCTTTGAATCGTGAAAACAATCATGTTTCTTTGAGGAAAAAATTTTCATTAAACTACCTTGACCAGCCTTGTTCTGAGCCTGATTGGAATTATTGGTTGATTACTCCTCAAGAGATTTGTGAGATTGAACGACAGGCCCATACTGTTTGGATTCTCACTTCTCATTTTATGTTTGATAATAATTTGCCATGGATCACATTTCTTGAAATGTACTGTGAAAATTTGCGCAATAATACCCGTTATGTCTATTTTTATCCCCCTGAAATTGAACATCATGCTATCTGCCTACGTGAACGCTGCTACTTTCAATTTGCGCACAATGTCCCATTGCTTATAGCCGTACCTGAATTAACTTCTATTTTTCGCTTCCAGGCTACAGAAATGGCTTTGTATGACCCCGAAGATCCTGATTCTCCATGGCATCAGGGCTATGAGTTGGATATTTTTGACAGCCTCTCAGATTATCATCTTCCCAATGATAGTTTTCCTACTGTACACCAACGTATTCCCCCTAAACGTTTGGGGCAGATGATTCAGTGGTGTCAAGCGCATATTTACCAATTTCAAAACAACCATGTCTGAACCTTTTTCTTTTAAAAATATCAAATCCAGAGAACTCCGCGCATTGTTAGAAGCCAATAATATTACTTTTAATGTTTGTTTTATTGTGGCTTTTGTTTATACTCTGAATTTCGGATTAGCAGCCCTGTGGTTGCCATTGTCTTTTGTTGTGAGTATGTTATTCTATGCATATTATTTTTTGCCCAAACAGATATCCGCTATTAAAATGACGGGAAATCTCCCCAATTGGCTGGGGGAAGGTTTAAATCCTTGGATTAAGAATCTTATTCTCTTTTATATACTCTCGAATTTTACTGCTTATGGGGCTCTTGAACTTCAGGGTTTTCGCTGGTTTTCCCAATCGGTGACTCATTCTCAAGTCATAACTGAAAGCCTTATTTTCTTAATGCTGGGAGGAATGTTATTTTATCTTTGGTTTCAGGGGTTACAAGGTAGTGTGCGCTCGGACCGTTGGCAACTTTGGATGATTTATTCAGGGGTTACTATTCTCTGGATCTTTGGAATAAGCGAGTTGTGGGGCCAACCCCTGAATCACTTTTTTCCAGGCACTTTTTTTGATCATCCTGTCTTGGCGTTGCAAATGTTGATTGGTTTTAGTTGTGTTCAATTGCTATATGCTGAAAATTGGATGCGACTCCATGCTTTTTATAAGAGTTATTCTCAGATAAATACATTAAAAGTATTGCAACAGGCTTTTATAAGAGCTGCTGTAGGTAATCTGTGGATTCTTTCGACACCTATTTTACTTGGTTTACTTGCGAGGCAATTCATAGGGCAAACAGATCCTTTACAAAGTTTTATTGAAACTTTGAATCTCTTGAGTCAAAAAACCTGGGGCCCAGGCTTTTGGGTTTTAATCTTCGCTATGTCCATGGCTGCTATTATTTCAACAATGGATACTTTTGCAATGGCTTGGTCTGCCTGTTTTCGGTTGAATTGGCGAAATAATTTATTACTTTATCTGTGCTCTTGTTATATTTTTTCTTTTATTCCTCTTTCTCTCAATGATTTTTATATATTGGTTTCTTTTTTGTTAAACAGTTTGGCTGGACCTATTCTTTGGCGCATTCATTACCAGCAAAACTACCCTCCAAAACGTTTTGCTTGGATTGCGATTTTGACTATCGTTCTAATTCTCATTTACCTCCCATTGGGTTTGGTCGATTGGCTAGGGTGTAGTCTTTTATTGATTTCTTTGCTGATTAGTATTCCGAAGAATAGACCTGTTGCGACCGGATTGACCAGCGACAATTAAACGGTACAGAGTATTATCTGATAGGTTCAGAAATAAAAAAATGACCTCTATAACGACTTTTTGAAGATATGCGCTGGATTATGGCGCTTCTATCAGCTCAACTAAACCGTCGCAACAGGTCTATTTTTATCATGGTTTGTGAACCAAGCGAAAACCTCTAAATTTATCCGCATAAAATGGCTGTTCAGCTTTCCTATGGCCAGAGTGCGCATAATAAGCATTACTCCTCGCGTTCCCGCCGCGAATAATGCGATACTTTCCTTGAGAAGGCCCTAAGGGATTGGTTTGAGGTTCAGCTGAATAAGTTCCTGCCCAATCCTGCACCCATTCTTCAACATTTCCATGCATATCATAAATCCCCCAGATATTGGGCTCCTTACTCGCAACTGGAGCAGTGAAAGTGGGTATTGTATTTTCTGTGTAAAGTCCTTCCTCCTTAAAAAACCCCATAGTAAATGGACATTTTTGCGCTCCATCAGGGTATTTGTACTCCGTAAAATCTCCGCAAGCGTAAGCTTTTGTAGAGCCCGCACGTGCGGCATATTCCCACTCTGCTTCTGTTAGCAGACGATAGGTACCTTCCCCTCGTTCATTTAAGCGTTTTAAAAAACTATCTTTGTAACCTTTACACGATACCGTTTTATCTGGGCCAAACTGTTCGCCAACAATATCACACCAACTCACGCCTCGTACAGGATAGTTATCTCCGTGCCCTAGTGAATTTTCATCTATTGGTTTGGGGTGTTCTTTTCCCATGACTTCTTTCCACTGTTTTTGCGTGACTTCAGTTGTTTGAATTTGAAAACTTGATAATGTAACTTGATGTTTGGGGTAGGCAATCTGACCACCGTAAAATTTACTTTCAGCCTGATCTATCCCCATCGTAAAGCTCCCAGCAGGCAAGCTGACAAAGCTCATTCCCAAAGAGTTTGTGAACTTTGTGTTTGCTGGGGAAGGTGAATTTAATTCGCCTGTTTTATCAAGCTGACGAGACTCTGCTCTGGAATCATCTATTGGTGGGTTTGGGCCAGAAGAAGGCACCGGTTGGTCTAAACTCCCAGTAACAGGTGCCTTTGGCTGCGAGACTTGGGGAGAACTAACAGTTTCATGGGGTGAATTCACCAGCGTTTGGTCGCTATTTGGTCCCAAAGATGTGCTACAAGCACTCAACAATAAATACGTAACGAGAGCCGTTCCTGTTAAGGCTTTGCCCGAAATATGCAGGTGCTTATTCATTGATTCATTTACTCCATAGGTGTCTCCAGTATGACTGGGTTTGAGAGCCCTGTAGCAACAGGGCTAAATATCAAGTGGCTGTGCCAGACACGATATTGCCAGGAGTACTAATGGCATTTCCGGCTGGATCAACCACTGTATTCTCAAGCTTGACTGCCACAACATCGCCTGGTTTGTAAAGATCTGTATTTGCAGTGGGAGGAAGCAAGAGTACGGTTTTGTGGGTCGGATCACTGGTATCAAAGACAGCGCCCCCTCCCAAACTTGCCCAAGTGACTTCGTTCAGAATTACGCCACCCGCTCGCGTCACTGTGACGATATAGTTGGCTGCTGCTGCATTACTTGTGGTCAGACCGAAACCACCAGCAACGGCCTGTGAAAAATTTCCATCCATGCCTCCGGCAATGACTGGACCTAGCGTGTAGTGTGCCATGCGCTCACTGAAGCGTACTTTAATTGCATCGCCAGAATACCCTCCATTTTCCTTGGTGTCAGCAATGATACTGGTGATAGAGGGCTTGATCTCATCACTGCGAACTTTGAACTTATAACTGTTTGTAAAATCCATGTCCGTAAGTTTAAATTTTTTCTCGTTTGCTCCACGGGAGATTCCCGATTTGTCTTTGATGATCCCGTCGTCACGACTTAAACTGACTTGATAATCCGGTATTCTGGAAGCGTCTCGGTCTGTTGGCAGTCCTCGCTCATTATTGAAAAGGAATGTTGCTTCAGTATCGTCGTTATTCCAAATAATATGGAAGGCTGCTTTGTCCCAGATACGCGTACCCGTCAAAAGCTCACTGTCACCAGAACCTGTTAGTGTCTGTGAGGCAGAGCCGAGATCTACACTTAGTTTTTTGCTGCTGAAGGTGCGGATTTCGAAGTTATTTCTGACAGTCTCGCGATCTATGGGCTCAGAAAATTTGAGCTTGAGCGCGAAATAGGCTTGGGGATCCGTATTTCCATTGTAATACTCAAGATCTGCTCCCCCATTAGGGGGGACATCGGATGCATTCGCTTCAGGAACCACTGAAATGACTTCGGGCTTGTCGCTAATGGCGTTATAATCAACCCCAAAATTGGTGTTGCTGCCGTTGGTGCCGAAATCAAATCGATTAATGTTGGGATCTGCGCTTTTATTTGATTTGAGCACTTCTGTACGGTGACGTATGACATGACCAGACTTTGTTACAACGATTTCGATCTGAACACCTGAAGGCGCGTTGTTGAACGTGAAGGTGCCACCGGCAGTCACAGTTTCAGCTTGAAAGGGGGTATTGCTGTTAAGCGATTTGACTTTTACAGAAGCCCCATCAAGGGGAATATGGGCATCGCCAAAAACTGTGCCCTGAAAAGTCGTTTTTCCGACAACCAAGATGTCTGCCGTTGCAATGGGCAGAGGTATGGGGGTTGGTGCATTTGTGATTTCGGATGTCGGTGTTGGAACTGGACTGGGTGTGGCGGTGAAAACTGCGGTTGGTGCTGGATAAGGAGTGGCTGTGGGAATGGCTGTGGGAGCCTCTGTAGGAATGACACTGGGAAGTGGCGATGAAGAAGGCATAAGCTGTGGTGTTGGTGTAGGAACCACCTCCAAAGGGCTTACCAATGGTACAGGAGAGGGCTGGGGCGTTGTCGTAACATTCATCGGTGTACAAGCACTTAATGCCGTTAAACAAGCCAGGGGTGAGATTTTTTTGAACATTTTAATTTACCATATCTTCTAATTTTAAAAACACTATTGGGCTGTTGCTGAAATGAGGCCAGATACGATGCTATTACCAGCAGGGTCAAGCACGCTGTTGGCAATGTTTACATTGACGAGATCTCCTGGTCTAAATAGATCTGTTCCCGCTGTTGGTGGCTGTAGGAGCACCGTTTGATTAGTGGTATCATCGACGTCGAAAGTCGCACTGCCTCCGAGACTGCCCCAGGTTACTTGATCCAAGATGGGGGTGCCGAGACGGGTGACTGAGATGGTGTAATTATTGGCCACGCCACTGGTTGGGAGTGAGCCAATAGCTGCAGCGGCAGCTGAAATAACCCCGCCCATACCTCCCGCAATCACCGGCCCGAGTGTGTTATACCGCATGGGTTCACTGAATCGTACTTTAATTGCATCGCCGCTGGTATTTCCATTCTCAGCGGCATTGGCATTGATCAAGAGCACCGATGGTGCTGTTTGGTCGGATTTAATGCTGAACATATAACTGGCTTCAAAATCCCCATCGGTGAGCTTAAATTTCTTTTCTGCAGTGGATCGGGACACGCCCGATTTATCTTTAATTTCTCCCTCTAGAACCAAGCGATAGTCAGGCAGATAGGCCTCATAGCTATCAGAGGGCAATCTGCGTCCTTCTTTAAATGCGAAAGTTACTTCAGTGTCATCACTGTTCCAAGTGATATTAAAGGCCGATTTGTTCCAAATAGGAGTGCCCGCAACGATATTGATATCTCCGCTGCCAGAGAAAACCGTGGCACCGTTGGCCACCGTCAAAGCGCTGTTTTTAAAACTGTAAAGGGCAAAACTGTTTTGAACCGTTGCACGATCCATGGGCTCGGAGAATTTGAGTACAAAGCTGGTCTCTGGAGAAACCCCACTGCCATTGCGAGCTGGGGTGGCCATGGTCACTTCTGGTTTATCACTGAGAATAAGGGCTTCCCCAGAAAAATCAAGTTGGTTGATACTTGTGCTTTTCTGGGGGTTGGATTGCAAAACAGCGACACGATTGCGAGCCGTGTACCCAGTCTTTCTGGCTACAATCTCAATTTGTATGTCGGTGGGTGCAATATTAAACTTATAATGCCCATCTGCTCCTGTTGTCATTTGAGCTGCGAACGGAACAGCAGAATTTAAAGATTTCGCGGAGATCTGTACACCACTTAAAGGCTGGCCTGTATCCCCATAAACAGTTCCACTAAAAGAGGTTGCCTGAATGGTATCGATTAAATCAATCGCCGGTGGAGTGGACAAGGCACTGTTAGGCACATCTGCAGGGACAGCCGCAACTCCAATCGTGGTATTTTCTATTTGTTCATTCGACAATTCCAGGAAAATAGAGGGGGCATTTACTTCCTTATAGAATTGATTGTTGAGATAGACGGCATATTTGTCTGCATTGGGTACAGCATCCCAGGATGTTTCAAGTTTGGCTGTCTGGTCGAGGTTGTAGATTTGCTTGGTGTTGAACTGTTGTATATAGGTAATGTTGTAATTGATTGTGGTTGTGTTGTTGGTCTGATTGCCATTGACCACAGTCTGGTTGCCCTGCACATTATTGGTGCTATTGGTCTGGTTCCCTGTGACAATCGTGTTCGTTTGAGTACCACTGCCTGTGTTGACCGGCTGAATAATTGTGCCATCCCCGTTTTGGCTGTTATTGACCGTTGTGTTGGTCTGATTGCCTGACCCTGTGTTCGTATTGCTGGTTTGGTTGCCAGAACCACTGTTGGTATTGTTCGTCTGAGTACCGGTATTGGTATTGCTGCTACCAGATCCATTGTTGTTAACTTGAGTGCCAGAACCCGTATTGCTTTGTTTGGTATTTGTCTGGTTATTACTATTGGTATTTTGGGTGGTGGGGGCATTGACCTGCACGGCCTGTTTGGCCTCTTGCACGCTGCAGGCACTGAGCATAAGCAGTGAGAGAGCCAATGTGAGGGGGGATTGTTTGAGCATGGAATTTCCTTTGTACTGAATTAAGACACCTATATAAAATAATAATTTTATAGTATTAAAAAGTCAACTTATAATTTATTGACTTCAATTATGTTTATCGGCAATTGTGTTGACAATTGCCGATAATTTGAACATAATAAAACTATCTGAAAGATCGTCATCAGAATCAACTGTGGTTAAACATGCATAAACGATTTCAAGTGGTGAAGGCGCAGGAACATACATTTTTGTTTAAATATGACAAAGATGCTCCTGAGCTGCTTCATATTTATGTTAGGCACCTGACAGAAATTTCAGATGCGTTGATTGTTTTTTTCAAGCACACAACAAATACCTGGAATGTTCAACATCAACGCTTTGAATCGTTTACCGAAACGCACGGCCTTTATTGGTTTTGGAAAGACGAGGGCAAGAAGATCGTGGTTGTTATTACTTGTTTTAACCTGTAAAGGAGGGCATTGTGAACAAAGACATACCTATCGCCTATGAAATTGTAGGAGATATAGAACTCCAAGACGCCGAAGCTGCGGATATCAACGCACGTATCAATCAAGCAGAAAAAGATGTTTCAGAGGCGCGTGTGCATTTCCGCTGGGGCTCCAAGCAGGTTGTCTTGATAAAGCAAATAGCCGCTAAAATGGGTATTCCCTATCAAACATATATCAAGCAAGCTTTAATGCGTCAAGCGATGGAAGATTTAGAAAAGCTAAAGGTGCTTGAAAACCGTTTTTAGGTGTTCAAGTAGAACAGATAAAGCTTAGGGGCTAGAGTGCATATTTTCGGTATTGATGGGCGGATGAATTTCGAAATTCATGCGAATTCAATCTTTCTTTTTCCTGTTCTTCGGCAATTTGTAGCTGCAAATAGGCCAAAGCCTGATTGAAGTCTGTTTTTCGCTTCTGACTTTGAAACTGAGCCATTTTGTTGCAAGCCAATTCAATCAAGGCAATTGTTTGAGATGCAGACTCTTTTTCGTCCGGGGAGACCCACTCCAAAAGTATATTTTTCAGTTGGGGAAATGAACAGTGGCTGTATTGGGTAAAAACGGTTTCAAGCAGATGTAAGAGGGAATCACTTAAGGCGTTGAGCATTGTGGGGGGCAAAGCACAGTCAAGTACCTGTTGAAAATTAAGCGGATCTCTAAAGGCATTCAAAATAAATTCTAATTCAGGTGGAATCGTTGTTTCAAACACATCGGTATTTTCAGCTTGCGTTTGCTGAGTCGCCAGGAGTTTGGTTCCTGCAATTTTATCTTGCATCATGTCATTTTGACGCAGCATGGCGTTAAGCGGATCTGACGATACCTGTGACTTTAGATAGAGTGAAGCGCTGTCTCGTTTTTGTTTCCCTGTAAAGACATGGGCTTCTTGCCACATTTGTAGCCAGTTTTTCCCAGCCAGTCGTTTCAGCTCTTGGAGTAAGTTTTGAAAAGCTTCGGTCATCCTCTCTGCCAATTGCAAAGCTTGTTTTGCTCCCAATTTTTGAGTGTAGACATCTTTTAATTTATTTAAAAAAACATTTTTAGGGGCATCAGCCAAAAACATGAGCTTGCGCATATTTTCAGGTTCTAATGCAAAACTGGCAGCCTGTTCTTGTTCGGCTGTTTCGCAAAAAGCGTATAAATCTGCTTTTTTATTGGGTAGTGATTTTACAAACAGCTTTTTTTCTTGCTCTTTTTTTTCTGCCTTCAGAGTATCGGGAACAATCATCGTATTGCTCTCTTTGTTTTTAGCAATTTCCCAGGCAGCTTTGTCTTTTTGCCATTGCTCTCGCTTGAGCTGATAGCTGTGGCTCAATTCACCGGCGGGGTTGCCAAATACAATTTCGCGGTGAATAATGACACTTCGTTTGAGTAATTGAAGACTCTTGATTCCTTTAAAGGGAGCTAAAAAGTCTTGAATCACTTCTTCTTTGATTGGGACTGTAATGCTGGTTTTTTTCTGGGTTACAGGATCAATATCGGCATAGGCCACAATCGGTTTGGGTGTATTGGTAAAAGCCAAGAGAATCAAGACCAGCGCTTTTTCAATCTCCATTCCGGTCAATTTGGGTGGACGCCCTTTGATATGTTTGGCAGCAATGGCACCCATGACAAATTTGTAATTGGTATTACCCTCTATACCCAAATCTAGAAGCTTAAAATAGGCTGCAACAAGCTCTTCCTCGTGATGTATTTCTTTGTAGAGTTCATTTAAAGAACGGTAAGCCAGTTCTTTTTTTCCTGAACGGATAGCAGCTACCAGTGTATTGACATAGTGTTGGTGTTGTTTTTTAAGTTCAATGGTCGGCCCTTTGCCTTCAAGCACCTCCATCAAGGTGAGAGAGAGTGCTTCGCGTGTGGTTGTTGTGAGTTCAGGAGGTGCGTCCATGTAATAACTCCTGCTGTAATCGCTGGATTTTTTGCATGGGTGGAAAATAGCGCCAATAGGGCTGTAGCATCATTTGGCGATCGGGGCTTAAGGTTTGGAAGGCAACCAGAAATGCAAAAGCAGGCAAATGAGTGGGCAAGGCATCTTCATAAGTGATGCGTTTGATATCCAACAATTCCCATATTTGGGGTGATTGATGATATTGAACGTACCAATAGAGTGTTTCATTGGCCTGACTTGAGCATTGAAAACACAGAAACTCTTTTGAAACGACTTTTGGATTCAATCTGACAGGCGATCTACAGGGACTGAATGTACAGAGAGAGGCTGGCACAGGAATACTTTGAAAGAGAATCTGGAAAAAGGTCTGCCAAAATGTTCCGATTCCAGCCTGGGGAGCTGCATCTGGCGGGCTAAGTGAGAAATGACTGAGATATTGGCTGAAGCAGTGTACCAGGTTTTTTTTCAAGGGCTGTGAGAGATGGGGATCTGCATGTAAGAGGGCAATCAGATCTTGAAAGCCGATGGGACCATTTTCTTGGTCAATTCTTGCGATTTGTCTAAACAGGTGATTGAGTGGTTGACTGGCTTCTGCAAATTGCTGCCACTGGGGATCTTGATAGAGTTTGATTGACATATTTCAATTGAATTGAAACGTGTGATATAAATCAAAACTGTTACCAAAGTCAGGGTAAAATTCGTATAATTCTATTTTAACCCGAACTGACCCAGATAAATTGGGATCGGTTTTTTTATAAAATATCGGTTGATACAATTGAATTGTTTTCGTGGATTCAGCACTAATTATACCTACGTTATAGCCCTCATTACTAATATTGATTTCAGCTGTTCCATTTGCTGTTTCGAGGATCTTTATTGATTTGATTCGCAGGTTGTTTGTGTCAGACTTTCCGGTGTTTTGGAAAACAAAGTCTGCATAGCCACTCTCGACGACTTTGAGCAATTCAATTTTATTGTCAATGGGATCAACGGCAAGTGTGTGCTCGAATTTCCATTCATTTCCAAAATCGTCAAAAACAGTAAAGACCAATGGAATGCTGGAAAGGCTTGGATTTAGGGCTATTTTTACTTCAAACGTATTGTCAAAAAAACGACGTTCTGTGCTTTCGAGTGTATTACTGACTTCTTGGGCCAAGATCGGATCTTTATTAGCGAGATTTTTGAGAATTTGTAGATCCGGGCTTAAAGAACTTAAGCGAATTTTTAATTTGTTGGAAGGGGAATTGCCCATATTGACTAAAATAGGCTGTATAGAGATTGTCTCGCCTTGATTGACCGTTTGATCACCATTGCCGCCGTTACGTCCTCTGGCTTGAAGTGTTTTGATGCTTCTCAGTTCCAGTTTGACTGAACCATCTGCAGCAGGTGGTGCAGAAATAGTGGGAGGCTGTGTTTGTGTGAGACGAGCCGAAGATGTTGGCTGTGGAGAGGGGCTGGTTTTTACCTGTGCAGGAGATATCGAGGCTCTGGCCTGAGAGACGGGGATTTTATTGACAATGGCCACATCTTGTAAAATGCCTTGAAGAGCCGAACAACCATTGCATAAGAGGGCTAAGGGAAGAACTTTGAGCAACTTAAAAAACATCTGTATGACTCCTCTTTTTTAAGATTGAACTGTGAGCAGATACGGAAAGTTGTATGTTTGGTCCTTATCGGTGTCAATCAATTTGAATAAAACTTCAATTTGTGTCCCTGCTTGAATTTGCGAATCCAAACGAATTTGTGGTGAATTTCGGCTGATAGGCACTTCAATCACTTCATCAGCAGGAATGGGATTGACTTTGACACCTGTTTGAAGTGGATTAATGGGGGTCACTTGGCTGTGAAAACAGGTGATACGTAGGTACATGGTATTTGTGGGAGATTTGCCTGTATTTTGAAAAACAGGCGCAAATTCTATAGTTTCACCCCTGTTGATGCGTTTATCTCCGTTTCCAATGGTGTCACGCAAGCTGACTTTGTGGAGCAAAAGTGAATTGTTTTCATTTGCCGCTGTATTTAAGCTGGGGGGGGCAGCTTGGACCAACGGTGCTGCCGTTAGACTATTGGCGCTGTGAGTGTCAGTGCCAACCTCATTGATAATCCGGACATTTTGAACAACCTTTTGATCCGAACACCCTGTTTGGGTTAAAAGCATCAATAAGCCCGCCGCTTGAATTCGCCCGTTGATTCTATGCATGTTGAATGTCCCCGTTTTATTTTTTACCTTCTCCCTCGTTGATGGTTGTTCCATCTTTGAGCTGCACCACTTGGTTGACGGTCTGTTTGTTTTCGCAGCTGGTGAATAAGGGAACGGAGAAAGAACACAAGAGCAAAATCAACAATGATTTCATCGAAAGACTCCTAATTAATTTATGAGGCATTGGCTGAGGCGGTTGCTTGCGAGCTGTTTACTAAATTGCCTGCAGGATCCATAATTGTGCTAGCAACGGTGACCTGCACAGTGTCTCCCGGTTTATAAATATCAGTACCAAAGGGCGGTAAGAGCAAAACCGTTTTATGAGTCAAATCAGTTGTGTCGTAAACAGCACTTCCATTTAATCCACCAGGCAAATTACACCAAGACGTATTCATGATTTCTGTCCCTGCACGGATTACTTTGATCTGGTAATTACAGGCCGCTGCAGAACTTGTCGCCGCGCTGCCACCCCCTGGATAACCGGCTGGGGCTTTGGCTGCTGAACCAACGGTGTTTTCCATACCTCCAGCAATAGTTAGGTCTCGGGTATAATAAATCATTCGTTCGCTAAAACTCACCCGAATGGCATCTCCATTTTGCCCCCCATTTTCAGCCGTTTCCACCTGTAATGAAGTCAGTTGTGGCGCAAGGGTATCGGGACTGACTGAGAATTTGATGCTTTCTTGGAATTTGATGCTTTCTTGATAATCTGTACCTGAAAGCTGAAAATGCAGACCGGAACGGGCAATGCCACTTTTATCTTTGATAGTACGATCCCCTCCCGCTTTAAAGACAAGCTGGTATTCAGGGGCACGGCTGGCATCTTTGTCTGTGGGCAAGTATCTCTCTTCTTTGGGAGCAAAAGTGACCTCGGTGTCGCTCATATTCCAAAAAATATTGTAGGCAGATTTATCCCAGATTTGGGTACCACTAAAATCTGCGAGGTTCATGAGGCCTGTCAAGGTAAAATTGCTGGCTGAGGCGAGATCAACGCTCAGTTTGCGGTTACTAAAATTGCGAATAGAGAAGGTGTTCTCGACAGACTCTGTATCCATTGGTTCAGAGAATTTGAGTACAAATGCTGTGCGTGGATCTATTTGTCCATTTGCAGATGGAAAAACGGCAATCACCTCTGGTTGGTCGTAGAGGGCCAAAGGATGATCTACAGAACCATTGCCAAAGTCAAATTTATTGATATTTGCTAAATTTTGCGAGTTGTGTTCAATGAGTTTGAACACTTCACGGGTGGCAAAGCCATCTCTGGATGCGCGGATAGACACCAAAAGTCCTGTTATTGGGACATTGTTGATCGCATAAAAACCATCTGTCCCTGTTATAGCTGTGGTTTGAAAAGTTTTTTCAGGATTTTGCGAGTTTACTTGAATATTAACGCCACTCAAAGGGGTTCCATTGCGATCAAAGACCTGACCTCTTAAAGTTGTAAGAAGAAAACTCTCTGTCAATGTCTTTTCCTCGCTTGTACTGGGTGCAGGCGGGAATTTGTGCTGTTGCTTGCCACTACTGCAATTTTTTGATTCAAGCTTGTAACAGGAATGGTGACTGTGGTAGAGGTTGTTTCCTGAATTTCCTGATTATTAGAAAAGATGGTATATTTGGTCGCTCCCGACACAGCGGGCCAATTGAGCACGGATTGCGTCACTTTTTGTTCGAAGATAGTTTGATTAAAAGACGTTGTGCCATCGGATTGAGGGGCATTGGGGTTATTGTCACCAGGAATGGTTTTAGGGATATTGTTGGTTTGATTCCCATTCACCACTGCCTGATTACCTGCTACGGTGTTGTTATTTTGCGTACCCGTAACAACATTGGTGGTCTGAATCCCACTGCCTGTGTTCACAGGCTGAACTATAGTGCCATCACCTGTCTGGGTATTGGTCACAGTGGTATTGGTTTGGGTACCTGAGCCAGTATTGGTGTTAACCGTGCTGGTTTGATCGCCTGAACCTGAATTAACGGTCTGCTCCCCAGAGCCCGTATTGGTATTGCTGCTACCTGAACCGGTGTTATTGACCTGGGTGCCAGATCCTGTATTTGATTGATTGCTCTGGTTGTTGCTGTTTTGGGTGGTGGGAGCGTTGACTTGGACAGCCTGTTTGGATTCATCCAAATTTGCAGCCATCTCTGTTTCATTGGCGTTTATCAGTGCCTGCAGTTTGGATGAATGTTTAAACATGAATAACTTCCTTTGAAAAAAATCTGACTTGTTCGGGCAGGAACCGTTTTGCTAACAGGATGATTTTCTAAAATGTTTTATATAAATTATATATTTTAGATTATCAAAAAGCAAATTTATACTACATTCGCTGACGAGAACGATGCGACATCTGAAAATAGTAAAATATGACGCGATTAGCGGTCGTTTAAATCTTGCTGGGGCGGCGAGAAGCGTTTGTCAAAATTGGCCATATTTGAAGGTCGAAAGGCCTGAAGCCGCATCCAAAACAGCCAGCCCCCACCCAGCACCAGGGCCAGGGAGGCCAAAGCGAGCAAGAACATCAGCGCGTGCAAGGCTTAATCCCCAGCGGCTTCGGCAAAAATGGTGGCAAAATCAATCACCAGGGCCTGCTTGAATACAGTGACACTGACTTGGCTGTCTGAGGTATAGGTCTGGGGCCGCTGGTATTTTCCCTCTGCATTTAAAACAAAGACCATGATGGTTTCTTCATGGGGATGCACCACCCAATATTCTTTGACCCCAAAGCGCTCATAAAGATTGAGTTTTTTGACATAATCCATTGCAGCACTTCCGGGAGAGACCACTTCAATAATCCAATCAGGACTGCCTTGGCAACCCCGCCCGGTTAGTTTGAGGGGATCACAGACCACCAGAATATCGGGTTGCACAACCGTGGTTTCTTCTGCTTGCTCAGACAATTTCAGGCAGACATCCAAAGGGGCTGTGTAGACCTGACATGTTTGCCCGCGTAAGAAGGCATAAATTTGAAAAAAGAGCGCACCCTGGACAGCTTGATGAAGCCTTGATGGGGCTGGACTCCTCGCTTGAATGCCACCTTCTTTGGCGTAGGCTGTCCCTTCGATAATTTCCCAGCGTTCGCTGTCGGGCCAGCTCAAATAATCTTGATAGGTATAACACGCGTTGCTGCGCGTGGCAGGCAGCCCCATGGCGTTCACCCCTTTTGTGTTTCTCTCCTTTTATCATCTATCAGCCATTTCTGCCTGTCAATGCCTCCACTCTGAGCTTCGCTGTGCATTTGTTACAATGGAGTCTAAGAAACAACAGAGCAAGACTTTTTATGCAACAAAAAAACAATCCCCTGCACGGCATTACTTTGGAGCGTCTCCTGACCGAATTGGTGGAGCAATTTGGCTGGGAAAAATTGGGCCAGTGGATCGACATTCGCTGTTTTCAAAACAACCCGAGTATCAAATCAAGCTTGACCTTTTTGCGCAAAACCCCCTGGGCCCGCAGCAAGGTTGAAGCACTTTATCTTGAAACCCGCCCCGACTCTGAAACCTAACTTAGGAGCAATTGACATGCGCTTTTTCACAACTGTTTTGGCCTGTGGACTGTCTCTGTGTCTGGCTGTTGGCCCCGTCTGGGCCGCAGAAAAAGATCCCTTTGCCCTGATGAAAAGTGAGCAATTGGGAACCCTGAAACTGGGTACGCTCCTGTCCATGCTCAAATTGCCAGCCGGCTGTGGTGAGGCCCAAAAAGATGCAGAAACCTTCTGGGGGGCCGATGGCGCTTTGCATCAAGCTTGGAAATACAAAGCCTGTGGGCTCGAATTGGGTCTGGTGCGTGAAAAAAACACAGATCCCCAGCGCGTTTTCTCGCTCAGGCTGGTTGCCCCCAGCCGCCTCAAAACCTTGCGGGGAATTGGCATCGGTAGCACGGCCCAGGCTGTACTCAAGGCCTATGCCTCAGACTACAATCCTGCAGAGAGCCAAAAGGGCCTGACGATTGTGGCCGGAACCGTTTATGGCGGATTGATCTTTATGCTCAAACAGGGCAAGGTCAGTGAGATCTTTTGGGGGGCTGCGGCCGAGTGAACGCCTTGAGTTTGGTAGATATTGGCTTGAATCTGACCCACCGGCGCTTTGATGCCGATCGCGAAGCTGTGCTGGAGCGGGCCTTGGCTGCCGGTGTGCAACAAATGGTGCTGGCCGGCACCTGTGCTCGTAGCAGCAGTACTGCTGCTGATTACGCAGCTTTGCATTCGGGGGTGCTGTTTAGCACCGCAGGCATTCATCCCCACGATGCTGAGCGGGCCACTCCCCAAGATTTACAGACCCTGCGCAGCTTGGCCATGCGGCCCGAAGTGGTGGCGATTGGGGAGTGTGGCTTGGACTTTAACCGCGATTTTTCGCCGCGTGATGTGCAGCAGCAGGTCTTTGCGGAACAGGTCAAGCTGGCCTGCGAATTGCAAATGCCGCTGTTTTTACACGAGCGCGAAGCCCAGGCGACTTTGCTGGCGGTGCTCGACAGCTTTGGGGCGGCGCAATTGCCCCCGGTCGTGGTGCATTGTTTTACCGGCAGCGAGACCGAGTTGCAGGTCTATTTGCGGCGGGGGTATTTTATTGGCATTACGGGCTGGATCTGTGATGAGCGCAGGGGCCAGCATTTGCTCGAGATTGTCAGGCAGATTCCGCTTTCGCGCCTGATGCTCGAAACCGACGCGCCTTTTCTCACGCCCCGCGATCTGCGTCCCAAACCCCCAAGCGGGCGCAATGAACCTGCCTATTTGGCGCATATTTTGCAGACCGTGGCGCGGGCCTATGGACGCAGTGCCGAAGACGTGGCTGCCGCGACCACGGCCACCGCAACAGCCTTTTTTAAGTTATAATCAGAACAGAGCAGCTTTGCCTGTTCAGCACCTAAAAAGACAGATCGGTTACGGGTAATCCCGATCCTCTCGCTGAGAGCCTGTTCGGCCTTTGTTCTCCTTTTGCGAGACCCAGGCCAGAACCCCTGGTGACATCACACATCCCATTTTTGCCAATGGGATGCGGAAAGTCATTGGGAATTTGTCGATGCAATTCTGTCTTTGGGCCTGGCGTCCGCCTCCTGTTTTGAACCTTTTCCACAGGTTTAAAAAATTCAAAACAGGAGTTTGTTATGTTTCTCAATCATCTCGATGTGCCCACCCAGGCCCTGGACGCCAGCGCAGCATTTTTCTGCGTCTATTTTGGCTTTCAGTTGTTGGTTCGCCACCCTGAGCGGGTGGTTTTAAAAGATGCGGGCGATTTTATTTTGATTCTCAACGACACAGGTCCGCTTCCGCAAGCCCAGGAAATGCATCTTGGCTTTTTGCTCGACAGCGTTGAAGCGGTTGAAGCGGTCTATGCCCAATTGCAGGCTGCCGAGCAGGTCATTGCTGTGCCACTGCAAAAAGCACAGGGACAATGCCTGTTTTATTGCCAAACACCAGGGGGCTTAACCGTTGAGGTCGCTTGGCGCAGGCCACGCCCACGCACTTAGCGCTTGGCTTTGCCTGGCTGCAGGCCGTGCATTTTGCGGATATGCGGCGTGAGCTTGTTTTTGAGCACGAGTTCGCCGCAAATCTGGCAGGCCTGGTATTTGTGAATCGTGTGGCTGTCGCGGTGCTGATTGAGCAGGTGTTTTTCGACATTGGCCCTTTGAATTGCGGATTTGCAAAAAGGGCATTTAAAATCTGGCAAAGGTGCTTGCGTCATGGTGGGCTTTCTAAAAGTGAGATCGAACCCAAGCAGCTTAACAGATTCTGTTAGCTCAAGGGGTAGCGATAGAGATGAAACCCTTTTTCATAATAGCCATTTAAAAATCCCTGATTGAAATTTAGGATATCTTTTGATTGGGTCAAGATACATTGAAAACCGAATTTTTTATATGCTTTAACTGCCCAATGTGCTTGGGGATGAGCCAGTAAACAGAGGCCTTTTTTTTTCCTGCGCAGTGCCTCTTCGCGGGCAAACTCCATGAAGCGATGGCCGTATCTTTTTCCCACTTGGCTTGTATCCAAGTAGAGGTAGCCGATGTAGGCATAAGGACCAAAATACTGGAGAGAAAGGGTGCCCACCGCTTGTTTTTTTTCATTAAAACCAAGGTAGAAGTCTCGGCACTGGTAGTTGCGTTCTTGCCAGTCTGTATCCACAAAATGTTCATTGAGATCTTCTGGGTGCACAAAAGAGGCATACCAATCAGCGGAGGTGCGAATCAACCTCGCTACTTGTTCCATCTCTTGGCGTTGGGCCTTTTGGATATGTAAAGGGTGATTTACTTGCTTGGTAATGGTCTGTGACATGTTTAAGCTCCTGAGTTGAAAATAAAGTGGGGATTACTCCTTTATGATTTTGAAAATTAAAATAAGCAAATAATAATTAATTTGCAATTATTTGCTGATAATAACACAGCCAAAAAAAAATATCAACCCCAAGCGATTGTTGATAAATAGCAAAAATTGGCGTATTTTTTGGAATTTAACTAAAAATGTTGATTAATAAAGTAATTGAGCGATGATTTCTGAAAAAAGATGAATCCCCATTTCGAGGAGCTCTTCCGGGAAATCGTAATCTGCACTGTGCAGAGTCAATTGTTCACCTGCTCCCAACCCAAATAAAGCACCTGGTGCAGATTGACTAAACCAACCAAAATCCTCTGACCAGCGAAAGGGTTCGGGAGGTGCTTGTGCAATCCAACCTCTGGCTTGGGCACCGGCTCTGACCAGTTCTGTGGCCATCGGGTGATTGTGGGTTGCGGGAAAATAATCGTGCCAGCTGGTGGCACAATCTAATTGGTGTTTTTGAGCAATTTGGGTAACTTCTTCCAAAGCCATTGTGCGCAAGTCTTCTAGGGTCTGATCCTGATAGCTGCGCAAAGTGGCCATGATTGTCGCTTCACCAGGAGTAATGCCAAAAGAGGCCTCTCCCAAGCGAGCGGAGACAATCGTCAGCAGGGCAAACTGTGCTTGGTTTTTAAATCTGTGATTGAGGGTTTCCAATTTGAGGATCATTTCAGCCATTGCCTGAGCAGGGCTTTTTCCCCGTTCTGGATAAGCTGCATGTGATGTTGCTCCCTTTAACTCAATTTTAAGTCCGACCGAAGCAGCGGCAAAAACGTCCTCTTTGATAATGACTGCTCCGAGTGGGAACTTGGGCAGATTGTGAAGGGCAAAACAATAATCGTAGTTTAAGGCTTGAAAATGGGGGTCTTTCAAAACGGCTTGGGCCCCTTCACCGGTTTCTTCAGCGGGTTGAAAGAGCAAAATAACCCGCCCAAGCGGCGGGGGATTTTGTTTTAAAACAGGAGCCAAACCTGCCAGAATCGCCATATGTCCGTCATGGCCACATTTATGGGCAAGCCCCGCGTGGGTCGAGCGGTAGAGCAGATCGTTACTTTCTTCAATCGGCAAACCGTCCATATCTGCTCTCAGCAAAAGCGATGGGCCTATTTTTCCTGAGTCGAAGATTGCAGCCAATCCGTGTCCACCCAGTCCTGTCAGTAGTTGTTGAGGCCCGTACTGGTGCAGAAAGCTTTCGAGTATGCGGGCTGTCACTTCTTCTTGACCTGCTAGTTCGGGCTGCATGTGCAAGATGCGTCTCAAGTTGATAATTTCATCCAGATGGGGAAGTTTCTCTGAGCTCGATAACATTTTTTCTCTCTTTTGCTGATTCATGAGCGATTTTAAACAAAGCGGTCGGTAAAGCGAATGAGCTTGCCCAGGGCACTCTGGGGCTTGGTTTGCATCTCGTGAATCAGCCCTAGCCAGCCACTTTTTTGCAATTTGGCGGCCATTTTGCGGTAGCCTTCGCCATAGATCGGGTTGGGGTCTTGGGCCAGACGCTGATGCAAGACCCCTGCCAGCGGCGTGCCATCGTTTTGGTAGACCAGGGCCGTGGCCAGATTGCAAAAACCTTCGATCTCTCTTTCGCCCCAAACATCGTTGCGTTTTTTTTCGTTGAGCCAGACATGCAAGAGTTCATGGGCCAAGACGCCCATAAACTGCAGGCGGGGCAGGCCATAGAGGATAAAAATACTGTGTTCTTGCAATTTGCCTTGGCCGAGCACTTCGCGTATCAAAGTTTTGGTAAAACCGTGGCTATTGGCGTTGCGCCCGACCCCCAGGCGCTGCTGCAGGGTACGCTGATCGGCCAAACTGACGGCGATGTACTGCGGGATATAGTCAAAACCCACGGCCTGTAATTGTTGCAGCACACTTTGGCGGGCATGTTCGATCTGGGCTGGGGTGGTAATTTCGGTCATTTGGCAAATGCCGCAGACAATCCGGCCATCGCCGTATTTGACACCCCCTTGGGAGGTCTTTTCGGAGATCAGCCGGGCGCAGACATGGCATTGCAAGGTGGGCAGACCGCCGTGGTGGGGGTGCAATTTGTGCCCCCAGAGATCCTGGAGAAATTGTCCCACAATCGGTTGGGCACAGCCATCACAGCGGGGGGCTCTGTGTTCGGCATAACAGGCCGTGTGATAGACGTGCCCTTCGGGGTCGCGGGTATATTGGCCCGTTAACTCACCCCCACAGACTTCACACTGTTCTTGGTAATGGGCTTGGTAACAGGCCTCGTGAAGTTTTTTTCCGTCCAGGGTCAGCCACGTGGCGCCGAGGGGTTCTTGGCAATGGGCACAATTGAGCTTAAAGCGCTGCTGGCTGCAATGGGGGTGGTAGAGTTTGTTGTCTTTGAGGCGGTATTCTTCGCCCAAGGGGGCTTGGCAATGATTGCAGCAAAAACAAGCGGGATGAAACAAATGCGCTTCAGCGCGCACATATTGTTTGCCCAGCGGGGCCTGGCAGCGATTGCAGCGTTTAACCGGGGGCACAGATCTTTCCTCTTTGCATTTTGCCTGATCATAACAGAGTGAGCGGTTTTTTTTCCAGTTTTCTGGGTCTGATCTTCTGTCAGGTTGGATTTGAATCTCGGGGGCTTGGGTATAATAAAAAGAGTACAGTTATTATTTTCTTTAAGGGATCAAACAAAGCGCGTCTAAGCGGCGTTTTGGGGCGAAAGATGCGAGACATACAGACCATTCAGGCCGATATGAAGGCTACGCGTGAGCAAAATTTGGCTTTGGCCAAAGAGTGTACCCTGGTGGCCCAGGGCTTTTTGCTAGAGGCCCAGCGCCAAGGTTTTGCGGATCCAAAGCCGCTCAAACAAGCTGCCCATTATTTTCTCAAGGCCCTCGAACGCCACCACCGCCACCTCGATGCCTATCTGGGGCTGGCCTTTCTCTCGGCTTTGCTTAATCAATACGACAAAGCCAAACAATTGCTCGAACAGGCCAAGGCGATCAATCCCGATGACAAACGCATTGCACCTTTGGAACATGAAGTGTCCCGTTTGATTGAAATTGGTGTTGACCCGCGTGCCGAAGCCCGTGCGATGATGGCGCGCTTGAAAAAGAAACGCGAGGCCGCCAAGGCCGAACGCGAGATGCCGCTTTCGAAGGTGGGGAGTCTGCGCTCACAGTACGAAGACGAAGACGCACTGCTGGAACGTTTTAAGAAACGGCGTGAACAGAGCGATGGGGCCATCAGTGGGCTTGAAAGTGTCAGATTGCTGTTTGAAGATTCTGAGCAGACGGCTGATTGTACGGCTGATTGTGATGACGAGGATTATGATGACGAGGATTATGATGACGATGCTGACAATCTCGATGAAACAGGGGATGACGCGCTTCCCCTGCAACCTGAGGACTTGTCTGGATTTTCGGCTGAATTTTCGGCCGAATTTGAAATGATAGATTTTGATGGAGAGGATGATTAACAGGATGCGTATTGAAGGCAGCCGACTGATAACAGATCAAAACAGCCTGGTTAAAAACGACCAAAACCAAGTAACGGGGGTCAAAACACCCCAGGGCAAAGAAGTGGCTGTCACCGATGCCAGCAAATTGCCCGCTCAAGTCGCCAAAGGCGATTTATTTGTCAAGGTCGGCAATCAGGTGGTGCAGCTCACCCTGAGTGAACCCGCTTCCCGCGCCGAATTGCTGGACGCCCTCTACCAGGCGATTGGCGAAGTGCCAGCCGAAGAAATGCAGCTCAAAGAGGGGCTGATCAACACCTATCTCAACGCCGCCAAGGGCCAGGGCAATGTGCCCACCGGCAGTGCCTTGGCCACCCGTGTGGCTGAACTTGAGCAGAAACTGGCTCCCCCCACTCGCTCCCTGAGCGGAGCCGAAGGGAGTGAGTACCCGCCTAAAACCGAAGCACATGCGCCTCCCCCCCGAAATCCTTTGACCGAGGCCTTTACCAAATACCTGGCGGCACACCACCCTGGTCTGCGGGTCGAAATGGCCCATATTGAACATGCCTTGCACGATATCCACACTGGCCTCCACGATCCCAAACAGGCGGGCAAGCTCGTGGAAGGACTGGGGCAGTTGATTATCTCGATGGAACATTCAGGGGAACATTTTCCTCAGATCAAAGAGGCCATTGAGCACAGCCTTCAGCCCATGCTTGCCAAAATGGATCAAAACCCCAAAACCAAGGCCCTCAAGAGCATCATTGAAAAAACCTTCTTTGATCCCAAAAGTGCCGCAGATTCCATGGGCCGGATCAAACATTTGGCGGTCTTGCTCAATGGCAAAGCTGAGCTCAAAGACATGCGTGCCGTGTTTGAGGTGCTCAATACCTATGGGGGTGAGATCAAAGCGCTGCTGCCCGAAAACTCCCGCCAGGCCATCGAAAAGCTCGAACTGCGTTTTGGGGCTGAATTGCCCAAGATCGTCAAAAGTTTCTTGCCAATGATGGAAAACGCCGACTTCTCCAAAGCGGTGCTCAAATTTGTCTTTGCCTCCGACAATATTGGCCGCACAGCGGCAGTCATGAACTTTATGAACGCCGTTGGCAAAACCGTGCTCAAAGACAGCCCGAGCTTTAATGCCGTGGCCAAATTCCTCAAGATGGATACCTACGAGGAAGCGGCCTGGGGCAAAGCGCTGAAGTCCACAGCTCTGCCCTCCGAACGCGGCGCGGCGATGGTGGAATTGGCCAAAATCTACCAGATGAAAGCCGCCCAATTTGCGCTTGAAAGTGGCTCACTGCAGATGTCCGACGAGGTCTTTGCACGCATGGGCATCGCCAAACCAGCGGGCAAAACCGGCGAAGAAGCGGCTGCGCTGATGCAAAAAGACGCGCAAAAACTGATGGCTGCTATGGGTCTCAACGAGCCCGAGGCCTTCTTGGCGATGATGAAAAAATTCGATGGCGATGCAGCCCAGGCCGGTCTGGATATTCCCAGCAGGATGGCCGCTGAGGTCGCAGATACCATGGGCAAAATGGGCGCTACAACGTCCAAAGAGGCGATTGACCTGATGGGAGCCCTCGGGGCCAAAAATGGCGAAGAGGCAGTCAAGTTTATCGAAGAACTGGGCCTCAAAGGCCAACCTGCAAGTGAGACCCTGGCGCTCTTAAACCAATTTGCGCCCAAAAAAGCCGAAGAAATTCTGCACCTGATGCACGAGCTCAAA
Source organism: uncultured Candidatus Sericytochromatia bacterium (assembly GCA_964598905.1). Classification (GTDB taxonomy): domain Bacteria; phylum Cyanobacteriota; class Sericytochromatia; order UBA7694; family UBA7694. Next base: position 35,926 of record CAZRFI010000004.1, read on the forward strand.
ACCCCCGATCTCAAGCAGACCTTGGCGAAAATCAAGGACCTGGGTGTGAGCAATGGCGAAGACGCGGCGAAGATTCTCAAGACCCTGGGGGTTGAAAGTGTCGAAGACGCAAGCCAAATCATGAAAAAATTGGGTGCATCTTCGCTCGCAGAAGCCGCAGAGCTGATGACCCAACTCGGGGCAAAAACCCCCGATGAAGCCGTTGCCTTGATCAAAAAACTGGCCCCCAATATGCCCAAAGCCCAATTGCTCAAAACCTTGCAAGAACTCAATGTCGATGGCAAAGGCGCTTTGCGCCTGATGGAAAAAATGGGCGCCACTGATCTTGTGCAAGTTTACAGTCTGTTTAAGCAGGTCGGCGCCAAAACCGCCGATGAGGTGCTTGAACAGTTTACCCGCTTGCAGTCGATGGGTGACTTTAAGGGTCGCAACATACAAACCGCCCAGGAAGCAAGCCATTTCCTGTCCAACAAAGGCATCAACAAACCCGAAGACCTGGCCAAAGCCCTGGGCGGTATCAGCGCTTCGGATGCTGTTTCGGTGATGAAACGCCTGGGAGCGAAAAATATCCTGGCAGCTGAAGAGGCCCTCAAGCAATTGGAGCCTTTTGGGATTAAAAATGGCAATGATGCTGTCAAGCTGATCGACCAACTCAAGCTTGGCAATGCCCGCGAAGCGGCAGAGATGATGCAAAAGCTGGGGGCCACCAGTTCAGACGATCTGGGTGCACTCTTGGCCAAGTTGGGCCTGTCAGACAATCCCAAACCGGCAGAAGCTGCCGTTGAGCTGTTGGGCAAACTCAAAGCCACAGGCATGAAAGCCGCTGATGTCGTCGCTGCGATGGACAAACTCAAGATCGCCTCACCCGAGCAGGCCGAAAAACTGGTCTCTAAACTGGGTGTGAGTAATCTGGGGGATGCTGCCAGTGCGATGCAGCGCCTGGGTTTTGGCAATGTCGAAACCGCGATTGAACAGATGGGCCGCCTCGGTGTGAAAAATGCCGACGAAGCCGTCGCCCTGCTCAAAACCCTGGAGGTCAGCTCGGTCTCTGATGCGCTCAAACAGGTCGAAACCCTGGGGGTGGGCACCGCCAAAGAGGTGCCTGAGACCCTGGCCAAATTGGGGGTGAAATCTGTCGAGGAGGCTACAGCTCTGACCAAGACCCTCAAGCTCGATTCGGTCGCCACCATGCTCAAAGAGGCCGAAAAACTGGGGGTCAAAGCCAAAGAACTGCCCGACATTCTCGCCCGCCTCGGGCTCGATAATGCCGATCAGGCCGCGAAGGCCCTGACCGATCTCAAGGCCCCCGATGTCAAAACAGCGATGGCCTTAATGGACAAGGCCCACGCCAAGAATGTCACTGAAGCCCTCGGCATGATGGCCGAACTCAAGGTTGGCAGCCTTGATGAAGCGGCGGGCCTGGGCGGAAAATACGCAGGCACGGTCGGTGAGAGTATGCGTGCAATCGATGCCATGGGTGAAAAAGTCAGCCCCGAGACCCGCGAGGCCATGAAAGGTCTGTTGACCAAAATTGTGGCCGAGCACCCGGATATGACCGCCAAGGAAGTCAGTGAGACCCTGGTGGCCCTGGAAAAACTCGGCCTGCAAAATGCCGACAATGCCCTCTCCGTTCTCGCCCATATGCCCCCCGATGTTGCCGCCAAAATGCTCAAGACCAAACAGGGACTCAACGTGCTCGTGCATGTGGCCGACAAAGTTGCACCGTTTTTGCTCGAAAAAATGACCCGTGCCGGGGAATCCGCAGGCAAAGCGATGTTGACCCTGGCACCGCGCTTGGCTTCGTCTGTGATGAAGGTGGTGCCCGCCATTGGCGCCTATCCCGCAGCCAAAGATGCCGTGCGTTTGAACACGATTGCCATGACCGGCAGTTTTACCGATGAGAAAGGGGTCACCACGGCTTACCCCAATCGCGAAGTGCGGGCCTTGGCACTGCTCGGATCGACCACCAATGGGGCAGATGCGCTTTTGGCCATGGTCGAAGGCGCTGGCATTGGCAATGTGGCGCTGCCTCTGCAATTGGGCCTGGCAGCCGGTTCACTTACGCTCGATCTGATGGTGGAGTATTACAAAGACCACCCCGAAGAAATGTCTCCCCAGTTCAAAGGGGCGATCAAAGCGGCCACAATGATGGCCAGTTTCGTCAATCCCCAGGCTGTGACCTTTGCCAAAGAGCAATATGGGGCTCAGGACTTTGGCGATCGCATGGGTCTGCTCTACGATGGACTCAAAGAGGCGGGGCTGCAAGGGGATCACCTCACCAATGCGATCAAACTCGCCATTCATGCCACCAAAGACCCCGGTGATCTCGACAAGGCGATTGTCGCTTTGGGCAAAAAGAGCAAAGATATGGCCGTGAGTGCTGCGACATGGGCCTTTGAAACGGGCAAAGCCAAGCTCGGCCAATTGGCTGGCTGGGTGGGAGAGACCAAGGCCTATGAGATGGCGGTGGATTTGGTTAAGCAGGGCAAAGCAGGTGCTGCTGACCTGATCTCAGCCTTTGGCAAGACCAAAGCTGTGAGCATGATGGTCGATCTGGTCAAGTCTGGCGCAGTTAAAATGGCTGACCTGGCCAAAGGTTTTGAAAAACTGGCAGCTGATGAAATCGTGCTCTTTACTGAATGTATGATCGATGCTGGAAAACAGCTGGGCAAGGGCCTGGCCGAGGTCGGCAAAGACATGGCAGATATGGCTCTCAAGCTCGGAGACAAAGCGCTGCAGAGCAAAATGATGCAGGGCATTCTGACCTTTGCCCAAAACAACGCGGTCTATTATGGTGAAATGGCCAAATATGCCATCAAAAGCTTTGTCGAAAGTGGCATTGATGTCGCGGATACGATTGTAGACTTTGCCGCCAAAGGGGGAGCGGCGGCGGCTGACCTCGTCAATCGGGGCCTGACAGCCATCGACCAATCCAAATTGGGTGAGGTCGGCAAAAAAGCCTATCAGGCAATTAAAACGGGGATTGAGGGCTTTCTCAATCCGGTGCTCAAAAATGCCGATGAGGTCGCCCAACTTGCTCAAAAACTGGGCCTGAGTCCCGATGCTGCAGCCGGGCTGCGCAAAGTTATTGGGCATCTCGACCCCGAAGATGTCGGCCCAGCTCTCAAAGCTCTTGAAAAAGTCGGGGCTGAACATATCGACGACGTGCTGCGGGTGATGTCGTATCTGCCTGCGGGTGTGGTTTCTAAAGCGTTTAAATATGCGCCAGGAATTATGACCGACTTCTCGACCATGCTGGTCAAGGCCGTCAGCAGCAAACTCGGCAAAGCAGCGCTGAAGTCTCCCGAATTGCTGGCCAAAATGGCGGGTAAAATTGGCGCAGGCCTGGGCAAAGCCATTCCTGCTGTTGGGATTGCCATTTCTGCCTATGATACGGGGCGCTGTGCTTCGATTTTTGCCACAGGCAATGGTTTTGATTTATTTACCCTTGAAACAAAAGAGTATAAAAGTGCCCATGCGCGGGGGTTGGCCGCGATGTTGACTCTGACCAATGGAGCCGATACCATTTTGGGCATTGCTGATTTTATCCCCGGTGTGAATGCCGGTTCCGTGGCTGCTGGCGTGGGTCTTGCTGTGACCAGCACCGTGCTCGACATCACCATGGACTATATTGAAGATAATCCGGGTGCAATTTACGAAGAGCCCTTGGCTTCTTTCCGTTCGACGATTGAAATTGGCTCGATGGCGGCAGCGGCGGCCATGGGGGCTCCAGCCTTGTACAAAATGATCAAACTCTACGGCGCCAGTGCTGAAGATGCGGGCAAAGCGGTTGCTCAGGCCTTGATCCGCAGTACCAAAAATCCAATAGATATTGGTAAGACCATGGATGAATTGCATAAGATGATAGAGCGCGATTCCGGCGTATTTTTTGGTGATGATATGGTTCGGGGCATGTTTAAAGAATTAAAGGCCCAAGGAGTCACCTTTAAAGAGCTGATGAACCCATCGGGCAGGCCCAATCCCTATGAGGGAGGGGGAACCTTGCCTCCTCTCAAGAATCTTTCAGTTGATTTGCTCATGAATAATCTCAAAGGGGGTTGGACCACTGACGAGGAGTTTGATTACCTCGATCAGATCGCTGAAGTTGCTCCCAATTCCAGCCGGGTTAAAATGCTGGACCGGATCTTGGGAGACTTCATTGTGGGTGACCGCTCAGAGCAATTGATTACCAAGCTCTTGCCCAAAGATTCAGCCGAATTAAACAAGGTCTTGCGCCAGCTCAGCAACGAGAAATTGGCCAATTTGGGCTCGCTGCTCAGCGATAACCAAACCCGCCTTAACGATATCTTCAGGCGAATTGCCGATACCGACTCTGAAGAGAAATTCAGGGCCTTTACCAAAAATCTCTCGGTCGATCAGCTCGACAAAGCAGCCACAGCCATGATTGGGGCCGGGGGCCGACTCAGCGACAATGAGCGCTTTATGCTCTTTGAACGGGCCGTGGCCAAAGGCAATTTTGAATTGATGGACAAAATGCTCAATGGTACAGGTGGCATGGGCCGTGTGACCGACAAAGCCACACAACAGAAAATGATTGGCCTGCTCTCCAAAGACATCAATAATTTCATGAGCCTCTTGGGCGGATCTGCCAATACCAAAGCTGGGAAGATTTCCTCTTGGGTGCTGGCGTATGGCTCTCAAAGCCAGATTGATCAGGTCTTCCAGAATGTCAACAACACGTATAAGTCCTGGTTTGGCAATGGTGGAGAAATTGTCAAACGGGCGATCGACTTTGCCCGCAGCAATGGCATGCAGCCTTCAGAGCTGAGTGGCAAACTCTCTTTGCCCACACTTAAGGCGATGGTGGGCAATCTCAACGGCACCTGGACCAAGATGTTTGGCGATTACAAGAGCAATATGGAGTATGTCGGTTATTTGGCCCAGATGACCGACGTCAATGGCAAAGCTGAGATCGTCAAAAACCTGATGGACGGCTGGACACCGGGTGAAGCGGAGGCCCTGATCGAGAAGATCTATGCCGAGACCACCGATCCCAAACAGTTCACCCAATTGATCGACAAAGTCGGCCCCGAACGCATTGCGACTGAAATGGGCGATGACAGCCTGTCTTATTCCGACCGCGTGCGTGTGGGCCGGATTATGGCCTTTGTGGTTGAGCGTTATCAGGGGGCCCACAGCAGCACGGGGCGCGCAGGCAAAGACGTGCTCAAAGCGATTATGGGCACCTGGAGCAATATGAGCATTATGACCGACGATTTTATCGAACACATGGTCACACAGCTCGAAAAAGACGGCAAATTGGGCCAATTGCGCAGTGTGGGTCGTGACACCATCGATCTGATGATCGACTGGGCCAATGATGCCTTCAGAGACGGCAATGTAATGGATTTGGATGCCTCCACCGAGGCGGCATTGACCAAATTGCGAGCCCAGCGCTAAAACGAGCTAAAAAAGGGAGAAAGCCTTTCGGCCTTCTCCCTTTGAAAGTGTTTAAAGGGCTTAGAGCAAGTCTTCGAGATCAGAGACCAGTTCGCGTTGGGCCAAATTGAAGTATTTGCTCCAATTTCCCTCGTCGAGGTTGGCATGGAAGGCCTGAACTGTCTCTTTGGAAAAATGTTTGAGTTTTGTGGGATCTGTTTCTGCATAGCCTTCGGTGCCCGTCTGGTAATAGTCCACGGCTTTGAGAAAGTCTTTGAGGTCTTTGTCGGGCATTTTGCGGGCAATCATACCCACTGCTTTGTCTAAATCACCCGTATAACGCGGTGCTGCTTTAATCTGATCGGATAGGCCCTTTAAGGTTTCGACACCTTTGCCTGTGATTAAAAGCTTGCGCACAAAGGCGCCTTTTTCAGCGGCGTTGCTGAGACCCGTTGCGCCTTTGGCCTCTAAAGCGGCAATCACAGCTTTGTGTTGGCCCGGTGGGCGGGCATTTTGCAAATTGGAGATCAGATCGACAACATCTGCGGCTTTGAGCTGGGAGAGTTTGTTGAAATCAAAGGGAAAGACCCCCGCTTCTTTGATAAATCCCTCTTGGCGCAGATAGGCCAGACTCGCATTGGCGCCTGCTTTTTTGAGCAAATTGGCAAATTCAGCCCGGTCAGCCGGAGCGGTTGAGTGGGCGTATTGGCGCAAAAGGGCCCCCGCCTCTTCGCTTTTTCCGGCCTGTTTCAAGGCCTCAAAACGGGCTTCGGGAGTCGCTTGTGAGCGATCTGTTGTCGGCAACGTTAGCGAGCTTGCACTGGAGCCTGCTGGCAAATGGCGAAATTGTACCTGTTCTTGGGGCGGGCTTGGCGCTGGGGCCGAAGGGGGGACGGACATTGGGGGCGGTGGCGCAGGCGCTTGCACACGGCTTGCTGCGGGTGCCGCTGTTGGTTGAGTCTGTTTAATGCCATCTAACATCTGTTTTACCCAGGATCCCCATGAAAGATTGATTTTTGTCCACCACTTCCCTTATTATACCCTGCAATAGGCTGGAGCTTGCTGCTGAATTGCTCTGCCAAGTAAACCTAGATTTGCCGGGCCTTTTGGGGCTGGGTGTTTGAGCAAAGGAAATGTGCCATGGATTGTTTGCCCACTTCGCATGAATGGTCTGCCCGCACCCGCTGGGAGTTTGTCAAAGAGCACCTTGAAGCTCTGCGTTGGCATCTGGAAGCCTTGGAGCAGGCCCAGCAAAAAGGCGCATCTGCGCTCAGTGCTGAGCGCATCCATTTGCAAGAACTCTGCCAGCGGGGGGTGGAAGCCCACTCCCTGCTGGAAAGTCTGGCACTTTTGCCTGTGGAGACCTTAGACCGTTTGGCGGAAAGCTGAATTTGTCTTTCGGGGCTATTTCTTGAGGCCAAACATGCGCAACAGTTTGTCGAAGAAACCCTCTTTTTTGGCCGGACGCGGCGTGGGCTTCGGTTCTGCCTTGGTTTCTACTTTGGGTTCCGGCTGTGTTTCTCGGGTGGTTTCTGCGACAAACGAAGGCAGAGAGACCAAATCCGGTTTGCTGGCAACCACAGGTTCTGGCTCGGGCGCATAAACAGGTTCTGGCTCGGGCGCATAAACAGGTTCTGGCTCGGGCACATAAACAGGTTCTGGCTCGGGCACATAAACAGGTTCTGGCTCGGGCACATAAACAGGTTCTGGCTCGGGCGCATAAACAGGTTCTGGCTCGGGTACATAAACAGGCTCGGGTGTTGCCACCGGAACCTCTGGGGTGACGGGAGCTGCCGCGTCTTGTTTTGCGAGTTCTAAGACGGTTCCACAGGCATGGCACTCTGTCACCAGGACAGACTTTATTTCTGCGTTACAGGCTGGGCAATTGTAGGTTTTATCCCCTTTGAGATCCACCGCGGACCACACTTGTGTGGGCTGGGCATTGAGATCCCCGCCGCACATCATACAGACGGGCATCACTTCAAAGCCGGGAGGTACGGGGTTATTACAATGGGGACACACTTTTTCTGCCATGAAATATCTACCTTTAGAATTGCAATATTCGTGAATTGTATCACTTTTCAGATCCAGGCAAAATAACATGGGTTAAAATGCCTATAAACAAATTGTCTTTGGAGAAAAACAATGACTGATAAGCGAATTGCTGTGGTAACGGGTGGCAATCGGGGGATTGGCTTGGAAATTTGCCGACAATTGGCCCGTCGGGAAGATGTGCACGTGGTTCTCACCAGTCGGGATATCGCCAAAGGCCAAGCCGCTGTGCAGCAATTGGCGGCAGAAGGCTTGGAAGTCAGCCTGTTTCAATTGGAGGCCACCTCCGCTTCAGATATTGCAGCCTTGGCCCAATGGTTGGAGCAGACCTATGGCCGGGTTGATATTTTGGTCAATAACGCGGGTGTGCTGCTCGATCAGCAACGCGGTCAGGGCAGTGTCTTTTCCGCAGAAATCGACACCCTTAAAGAGACCATGGACAACAATGTCTATGGCCCGCTGCTGCTTTGCCAAGCTCTGGTGCCACTCATGAAAAAAAATGGCTATGGCCGGATTGTGAATGTCTCCAGCGGCATGGGCCAGCTCGGTGATATGGGGGGCGGTTATACGGCCTATCGCTTTTCCAAGGTCTCACTCAATGCCTTGACCCGGATTTTGGCCGCAGAATTGCACGAGAGCCCCATTCTCGTCAACAGCATGTGCCCCGGTTGGGTCAAGACAGATATGGGGGGCCCCAGCGCCAATCGCTCGGTTGAACAGGGAGCAGACACCGCTGCCTGGCTGGCCTGCTTGCCCAATGATGGCCCGAGTGGAATGTTTTTTCGGGACCGCAGTCCCATTTCTTGGTAGCTCGCTGAGCGGAGTCGAAGGCAGGAGTCGAAGCCAGCTTTGTTTGAGAACTAAATCCTGTTAGCTTCGCCTCCGGCTGTCTTGCCCCGTAGGGCTCGTTTCTCGCCGACGGTTCAAGCTCCTTCGGC
>CAZRFI010000005.1:0-27818 GCA_964598905.1 uncultured Candidatus Sericytochromatia bacterium
GAAAAAAAAGACCCCCTGAGAGCAAAAGCCCGCAGGGGGTTCGATTAAGCTAAAGTTTAAGCCAGATCGGGGAAGGCAGCGGCCACCACAGGGTAGACGATTTTGCCTTTTTCAATATTCACGCCTTGGCGCAGGGGCTCGTTGCCTTCGATGGCAGCGGGATACCCTTTGTCTGCTAAAAGCAGAGCATAAGGCAGGGTGGAGTTGGTCAGGGCATAGGTCGAGGTGCGGGGCACAGCGCCGGGCATATTGGTCACGCCGTAGTGAATCACGCCGTGTTTGATATACGTGGGATTGCTGTGGGAGGTGGGCAGAATGGTTTCCACGCAACCGCCCTGGTCGATCGAGATATCCACGATCACGGAGCCTTCTTTCATGGTCTTGACCATGTCTTCGCTCACCAGCATGGGGGCTTTGGCGCCGGGAATCAGCACCGCGCCCACAAGCAGGTCGGCAAAGCGCACACTGCGGGCAATCGAGCCAATATCCGAGGCCACGGTTTCGAAGCGGCCCGTTAAGATATCGTCGAGGTAACGCAGGCGGTCGATATTGCGATCAATAATGGTCACAAATGCGCCCATGCCCAGGGCCACTTTGGCAGCCTGGGTGCCGGTCACTCCCGCGCCGATAATCACCACATTGGCAGAGGGCACGCCAGAGACGCCGCCCATCAAAACACCGCGGCCCCCGTTGCGTTTTTCCAGGTACTGGGCGCCGATTTGGACGGACATGCGGCCCGCGATCTCGCTCATGGGGGTGAGCAGAGGCAGAGAGCCATTGGGCAATTGAATCGTTTCGTAAGCGATCGCCACACAGCCACTTTTCATGATATTGGCTGTCTGTTCGCGGTCGGCGGCCAGGTGCAAATAGGTGAAAAGCACTTGGTTTTCGCGCAATTTGCTGCACTCTTCGGGCTGGGGTTCTTTGACCTTCAGTATCATGTCTGCCTGGGCAAAAATTTCATCCGCGCTGGCGACAATTTTGGCGCCCGCCTGCTGGTATTCTTCGTTGGTAAAGGTACTGCCCAAACCTGCATTGTTTTCGATCAAAACCTCATGGCCGTGGGCCTTAAAGGCCTGTACGCCTGAGGGGGTAATTGCCACGCGGTACTCGTGGTCTTTGATTTCCTTGGGTATCCCGACTTTCATTGGTCCTCCATGCTGTAAAAAGTTACAGCTTTCTTGTGTCTGTTATTTTAAAGCGAACGTCAGCGCGAAACCGCCTGATTGCTGCTCAAGTGCAGGTTTTCCAACACCGGCAGGTAATCATAGCGGGTCATGTCATAGTGGATCGGTGTGACAGAGACATAATTTTGTTTAATCGCAATCACATCCGTGTCTGGATCTTCTTCGTGGTCTTCAACCACGCCGGTCTGCCAAAAATAGGGATGGCCGCGCAGATCCATGCGTTTTTCAAAAATATCGCGGAAGCGGTGCAGACCCAAGCGAGTCACACGCACACCGGCCAATTCTGAGGGTTCAACCGGGGGCACGTTCACGTTAAAAATCGTGTGTTTGGGAAATTCAGACCAGCGAATCTGGGTCAGAAACTCGCCAATAAACCCGGCTGCGGTGTGGTAGTGTAAATCGTCAAAATTGGCGAGCGAGACCGCAATGGCAGGAATTCCGCGAATGGCGCCTTCGGTGGCCGCAGAGACGGTACCAGAGTAGATCACGTCTGTGCCCAAATTGGGGCCGCGATTAATGCCCGAAAGCACCAGATCAATGCCTGAAATATCCATCAACATATTCATGGCAAGTTTTGCCGCATCACAGGGTGTGCCGTTGATCCGCCAGGCTTTGTGGACTTTGGGACTGTAAAGCTCGGCCACTTCTTCGGCCCGCAGGGGTTTGTGCAGGGTCAGACAGTGGCCAGTGGTACTGCGCTCCCGGTCAGGGGCCCCGATCGTGATCTCGTGACCGAGTTCAGCCAAATGGTTGGCCAGGGTGCGAATACCGGGTGCATGGGCACCATCATCATTTGAAATCAGAATACGCATCAGCGGTCATTGGCCTGCTCTTCTACTGGGATATAATCGGGGGGAAATTGTTTTAAGACGTCGGGGGTCATTTGGTGGGCTTCGATTGCGTTGGTGACAGAGGTTGGTCCAGAAGTACGAATTCGGGTCTGAATCGGCACCATCTGATGGCTGACTTGGTTGCCATTCACCTCGATCATGCCCACGTGATAAGTGCCTTGACCGTAATCATCTTTGTTGTCCAGGGGCGCGCCAGCGCCGCCACTGACCATATAATTCACACTGCCCACTTTGCGTTGGTCGTAAAGGTGAATATGTCCCAAAAAGACAAAATCCACCTTGTACTGTTCATTGAGGCCCATAAAACGGGCTGAGACCTCTTTGGTGGGAGCCAATTTATGATCCCAAACGCCGTGGCGGGGAGGGGTGTGGGTAAAGACAAACTTTTTCAGCGGGGTTTGCAACATTTTTTCGAACCAGACAAATTGGCGGTCGGTTAAATTGTAATTGGCGGTGTCGAGAATAATAAAACGGCTATTGCCATAGTCAAAACTATAGTCATCCAAACCCGTCTCAGCACTGGGACGGGTATAGCGGCTCTCGTAATAGCTGCGGCCAAAGAGCATGTCGTGATTGCCAATCACGGTCAGATAAGGGACCTGCACCTTGCTGGTGAGGCGCTCAAAGGTATTCCAATGGGGTTTGAGCGCGTCAAAGGTAAAGTCACCGAGGTTGATGGCAAAGTCGGGTTTGATCTGGTTGATCTTGTCGATTACCTTGGCGTAGACTTTGTCGCCCCCGGTTGAAATCGGGCTGGAATTGCGGTTATCCCCCAAGACGACAAAGCGCATTTGGCCATTAAAGGGCTTTTGGCTGATCTTGCGAATATTGCTGAGGGTATTGCCAAAGGCTGGTTCTTGGCCCTCTTTCGCTGCTGCATTTAAACCCGCAGGAGGAAAGAGATTTGCGCGCGACAGCGGAGCGCTGGTTTCGCGCAGACAGCCGACCAGGCTGACACCCGCTAAAAGCAAAAGGGAAACGGTGCGGTTAATCGTAACTTTCATGCAGTGACTCCTTGGGGCCTTCTTGAAATCCTATGACTTTATAATGCCAGAGTATCAAAAATACTGGCATTGAACCAGAGGCAGATCAATCCAGCAACGATAACTCCATAATTCCAGGCCAAAACAAGTGTCGGTTTTTCGCCGTTTTCCCCTGTTCTTAACCAGTAATCAATATAAAGATTACCCAAATATAATAACATAAAGAGCATCAAAAACCAATCATAGAGTTTCAGAAAAGGATAAAACTCACCTTCCGGAGGAAGCCCAGCCAGACGGGGATAGAGCCAGAACTGGTAGGCACTGAGGGCCAATGCACTCAGGCCTGCCCACAGCCCATGGTAGATCGAACGGATCAGACGCGTAGGGGGGTGACCCGGACTGAGCCAAAGGGCAAAATAGCTGATCACCAGTCCTACGGGCAGGGCAAAAATAACAGTGATGGCCGTTTCGTTAGAGCGAGAGAAGCCTGGCATCAGGCATGCGGCTGCCACGCAGCCAATATTTAAGCCCAAAGCAAGCCCCTGCAAGACGCGGCCAGAATTGTCAGACTTACCTCTACGTGCAAGCTTGCGCAATAAAAAAACCTGTCCCCCCCAGAGCAGCAAAAGGCCCAAGGCAAAAACCAAGCCCCGCTGGACAAAGAAATTGGGATAACTCAAAAGCAGAATTTCTGCACCTGCAAAGAGTCCACCGGCCAGAGCCGTCACCCCCAGCCAGCCATTCAGATAGCGCGCCAGGCCTTGCAATAGCGGAAGCTGTTTGGGGGCTCTCAAAACCAGCCCCAACCCGAGTGTCAACGCAGACAAAAGGGCAAAGCTCAATGCCAGGCGCAAACTGGCAGTCATCAGAGTAAAGAGCTGGGCTAAGACAAAATAGGTTGGTGTTTCGGACATCCGCTATCCACTCCATCAAAATTTCCACTTTGCTTCAGCACAATCGCACGGCAGCCCCTGCACACAGATTTGAGCTCACAACTTTGGCATTCACCCATCAGGGTCTCTTCCAATTGGCGAAAGCGCGACAGATGTTCAGATCGCTGCCAGACTTGCATAAAATCCCCGTCATCACAGCTGTCAAAGAGCGGCACATGACTGCAGGGAGAGACCCGGCCATCGACACCCACGCTGAGAATTTGGCGACCAGCGCTGCAACCTGTAATACCTGCGGCTTGCCACTGTTTGAGACGGCCCTGGCGCAAAAAGGCAAACGAACTATCGGTGGTCAGCAAAAAACGCGCTTTGCGCTGCCAGCGTTGAATCAGCACTTGCAATTGGCGGTTCTCCTGGGCCGTGGTCAGGCTGTGGTCCAGCCACTTCCCGCCCTGTAGGGCCGGTTTGGGGCGCAATAAATTCAAGGAATGTGCTTTTTCTGCTTGGGCAAACGTCAGGATTTTTTCGAGCTCGTGCAGGTTTTGACGGGTCACCAAGACATTCAGACCCCAGCGCAAAGCGGTTGCTTGGCAGGTTTCGATCGCCGCCAAGACCTGTGAATGGTTGGGCCGGGTCTGAGCGTGTGTTTTGGCCTCGAAGCCATTGAGCGAGAGCTGAAACTGCCCGAGTCCCGCCGCTTTCAGTGCCAGGGCCAAGGTGGGCGTGAGGGCATTGCCATTGCTGGTGAGACTCACGACCAGACCCAAGCCAGAGGCCAATTGCACCATCTCCAGCAATTGCGGGTGCAGCAAGGGCTCTCCACCGCCCAAAGCCAATTGAAAGACCCGGTTGGCAGCCGCTTGGTTGGCAATTTGGGCAAAGTGCTGCAGAGAGAGAAAGCGATTGGGGGTCTGAATGCCAGGATTGCTAAAAAAACAACCTGCGCAGCGCTGATCGCAGCGATCAGTCAGACTGATATGCAGCGCTTCGGGGGCCGAGAGGGAACGCAAAGGGGTTTTCAGCGTTTTGGCCTGTTCTAAACAGACCTCAAGGGCGGCGATTGAGGTCTGGTGGGTGCTTTTCCCCTTTGGGGCCTTATGGCGGCGTAAAAAGCCACGACAGTGCAAATAATGGATAAAAATCCGTCCCCGCAGGCTGAGTTTGTGGGGCTGAGACACAGCTATATGCAGGGTCTGCAGCCCTTCCAGATCGAGATCGAGCAATTCTGCCGTGGGGCGCATAAACCACAAAGCACCTTGGGCTTCGGGGCGCAACACGGCCTGTTCAGACAGAGAATAAACAGAAGTCAAGGTTTGTCGGCCTCAAAAACCGCCTGGCGCATCACCAATTTATCGCCTTCAAGCGACCACAACCGCGCCTGGGAATCGAGCCAAAGACTGCGCAAACCGGGCACAGAGGCATGAAAGAGCGGGGTGCCAGTGACTGAGAAAAAATACAATTCAAAGTTCTCGGGATCTTGGGCCGGGGCCAAAGCCAACCACGTATCCTGGCCTTGGGTGGCCACCCGAATGCGGGGTTGACCTTTGCCCAACGACCAGGGCAACGATTCGGGCCAGGTGATTTGGCCCAGGTATTTCCAAGGGGGTTCAGCGCTGATCTGGAAGCGCATCAGCAGCCGTTCTTTGCGCGCAAATTGCCCTGCCACCACGTGTAAGATGCCATTGCTTTCCAAGGCCACCATTTCCAGGGTATCCGAGCGGATTTTGCTGCGCATTTCGTTGGGCACAAAGGCAAAGATATCTTTGGTATTGGGCAAAACTGCGCGCAGGGCCTCACCCGGCCCTTGATAGAGGGCAAAAACCGACTTGCCCCAGGCCCCAAAGCCAGTGGCCTGGAGGGCAAAAGCAGGCGCAAAAGCAACTTGGGCCAGCGTTTGGCCCTTCTCCTGCCGCAACAACGTGGTGTAATTGGGATAACTTTTGGTCTCTTTCTCGCTTTGCAGCTGCAGATAAGACTGTTTGTCCATCTCAATTTTTTTCAGGCAATTGACTTCCCCCGGACGGGCTTGGCAGGGGGAGAGCAGATCCGCCGAAGAGCTTAAAAAGCGCAGAGGCAAGGGCTTTTCCAATAGCTCTGTGGTGGTATTTAGGGCAAAAAGCTGCTTTCCAGCCAAAACCTGTGCTCCCTGGGAGGGGCCTGCTTGGTCTGAGAGCACAAAAACCGGAAAAGAGCCGGGTTCAAATTGAAAAACCGCTTTAAAACGCATTGTGCTGGGCAGGATCAATTGGGCTGAGTTGAAAGGAATCCAGCCGATCTGGCCATTGCGGGGATAACGCACCTGCAACCAGCCCGAATCTTGGCTTTGCTCCAAAACCTCGACTTTTTCTTGGCTGTTGAGATTAAACAGCGCCGGACAGGCCGATTGGGGTTTGGCGCAGAGGGGCTGGCGGGAGTTTAAAACAGCCTCTAAAGCCCCCGCCGCCGACGGCCAACAGAGCAAGCCCGCCGCCAGCAAGAGGCTCAGAGAAAGGTCTTTAACGGATAAAGGCATCCAAAATATCTATCTTCAAACGCGTTATATTGCTGATATAGTGTTTGATAAACGGGATATTCCGGCGCTGGGCCTCTTGGTAGAGGTTTTCGTTGATCGTTTCAGAGGGTTCAAGCAAAAAGACCAAGCCTTTGATCGCTGACCCAAAATCTGGCTGTTGTGTCCCTGTCAACCAGTGATGGGCACAGGCAAATTCTTCCAGATAGGTGCGCAATTGCTGATCCCAATCGGGATTGCGATCGACCTGACGGGAGTAAATCACCACCACCGGGGCGGCTTTGGCAGCCGGGGCGGTTGCGACTTCGGCTTGTTTGGTCGGTTCGGCTTTTAAGACTTCAGCCTTGGGGGCTTCTGGCATAACAGGAGCCGGGTCGTCCAGATCGAGCATCACAAGTTCTGGCGCACCTTCCCCTTCAAAGGCCTGACTGGCCCCAAAATTGATCTCCGAGAGCAGCGAGGAAATCTGCTCGACCTCTTCAGAGATGGCCAGATCAATATCCGCCTGGCGCTCCAGATCCGCTTCGTTGAGGGCCTCGGCTTCGGCGGCAAAATCGTCGAGCAGATGATCCACCGCCGACTGTTGCAAGGCCTGCTCCAGAGCTGCCTCTTTTTCTTCCAAAGCCGCTTCCAAGGCTTTGACCTGGGCTTCGGCCACCTGCAATTGCGCCAGCACGGCGGGATCTGCCACAGTGACCTCTTTGACCTCAACCACCACAGCGGGGGTGTCTAAATCAGGCAAATTGAGCAAGCCTTCGGGAGCGCGCTCCAAACCATTCAAAAAGGCCTCAAGTTGTTCGAGGTGTTCCTGGCGGTAGCGCAATTCCTGTTCTGCTTGCTTGAATTCCAGTTGTTTTTGCTCCAAACCTTCGCTGGTCTGTTCCAAGGTCTGAAAGAGCATGCTTCGCTCTTGAGCGGCTTGCTCTTGATTCCGGCTCAGGCTTTCAAGGCGGATGCGGGCTGCTTTGAGTTCCTCTACCAATTCGGTGCGGGCCGAGCGAATCGCGTCAGACTCTTCGCCATAACTTTCGAGCTGGGCCAAGAGTTTTTCTTTGCGTCCCACTTCTTCGGAGGAGTCATGTACCTGGGTATTGAGCACTTTGAGTTGGTTTTCCTGCTCAGCCAATTTTTGGCGCAACTCGTCCTGTTCACTTTTGAGCAAAGCACTCTCTTGTTTTAGCGGGGCCTGTTGGGCTTGCAAGAGTTCGATTTGGTGGCGCAATTGGGCATGGGCCTCACGCAGATCGGCAAAACCCTGAATAAACCCTGCCATTTGGCTCTCACGTTGGGCCAAATTGGCGATAGCGGCTTCGGCTTCTTCTGTGCGGGTTTTTAATTCAGCCGCTAACTCGGCTTGGTTATTCTCAAACGCGGCTTGTTTGCTGCTCAGTTCGGCCTGAGCTTTTTCCAGTTCGGCCTGGGCTTTTTCCAGTTCGGCCTGGGCCTCTGTCAAAGCCGTGGAACGCTCAGCCAATTGCGTTTGGGTGGCCTCCAGCTCAGCCTGAGCTGAGGTCAGGGTCTCAGCGCGTTCTGTCAGCTCAGATTGGGCAGACTTCAAAGCTTCAGCGGATTCCGCCAGCTCGGTTTGGGCAGAGGCCAAGGCCTCAGTGCGTTCTGTCAGCTCAGATTGGGCAGACTTCAAAGCTTCAGCGGATTCCGCCAGTTCGGTCTGAACAGACGCCAAGGCTTCTGAGCGTTCTGCCAACTCGGACTGAACCGCTTTTAATGCTTCGGCCCGCGTTTCCAGTTCAGTTTGGGCCGTTTCGAGTTCGGCTTTGTGGGCATCCCGCTCAGAGCGGGTTGTTGCCAATTCAGCAGCCAATTCTGAAGCTGTATCCGCCGATTGGCTCAGGGCTGCAGCCACTTGGGCCTTTAAATCTGCCAGGGCACCGGCAACAGTTTCTTGATCAACTTCCGACACCGCTTTGCGCAGTTCAGCCAATTCAACCAACGCTGTCTGAGAGAGATCCGCAGCCGCCATCAGGGTCTGTTGGGCCTCTGCCAATTCTGCTTCTACGCCTTTTAAATGCTCTGCCTGAGTTGAATGGCTGGCATTGAGATCCGCATGTTCTTTGTGCAGCCGGCTGTGATCCGCTTGCAATTCTGTGTGGCGGGTCTGCAGCTCTGCGTGGGTCTGTTGTAAATCGCTGTGTTCAGTTTGTAAAACCTGAGTGGCCTGCAAATGGGCGGTTTTTTCTTCCTGCCATTTTTCGCGGTAGCTGCCAAGTTCTTGGTGAAACGACTGCAGCGATGCGCCGAGTTCGGAAAAATGGCCATGCAGCGATTCCAGCTCCCCTTGCAAACTGGAAATACTGTCCTGTTGCAAGCTTTTTTCCTGATTGAGGGTCGCAAGATGGTCTTTTTGGGCCTGGTATTGGGCGTAGCTTTCTTGGAGCTTTTGCTGTTGCGCTTCAAAGCGCTCGCGCAGCCCCTGTAATTCATCAGAAGAGGCATCCGAACGGGAGGTAAAGGCCTTGATATCTTCACTGAGATGGGCCAATTCGCTGTAGAGTTGGCCAAAAGAACCATTGAGTTCTTGGTAAGACCCGCCCAAATGCGCAAATGACTGTTGCAGGCCCACCACATCGCCAAAATAACTTTTCCAGAAATGCTGGAATTGTGCCAATTGAGAATAGAGTGAATCTACGTCCTGCGCCAATTCTGTATTGTTTTGACGCAGAATTTCAAATTCATTTTCGATCAGGGTCTGTTTGCTGTCGAGATAATGTTGGGTATTTCGCCACTGTTCAAGCAGGGATTGCCGCTTACCTTTGAGCTCCAGACACATATTCCAGAGCGTTTGGATTTTTGTATTTTCCATTCCTTATATCTCCACGTTTCTTTGCCCTCTAAATAAAGCGGTGCTGGGAATAATAATGCCTGAAAAGAATTTTGCCCGTGTGGTCCAGTTGCATAATTTCCTGGTTAATTCCCCGTTTGACCAGATGGGAGAAGTCGACCAGAAAACGGCTGTCTTCAAGCGGATAGGCCTGCTTGATATCCACATCGCTGAGCTTGCTGTATTCCCAGACAACTTCTCCCTTGGGGTTGACTTCGATCAGTTTATCCGACGATATCCAAATATTACCGCTTTTCAAGCGATATGCAAAATTGACCGCTGCCAAGGTTTCATTTTTTTTCTCGGGATACATCCACAGCAATTTGCCTTTGCGGTTGATTAGCAAAATCCTGCCATTGCCTTGATCGGCAATCAAAAACAGGCCAGGTTCAAGCTCAAACGCCGAGACTGGCAAAAAAACCTCGGGCCGAATCAGGCTGTGGGTCCATTTCAGGTTAAAGGCCAATTGCCCCTGAAACTGCCAATCGATGCTGTGGTTGGGGGCAATTTCAAACACAGCCCTGTGGCCACTGTCGGTCAGCAAAATACCACCAGCAGCGGTGGCGGTGGCAAAACTGGGTTGGGCCATGGCCCGCATCTGCACCGATTGCTGTTGATAGGTATACGACCAAAGGGTCTGTTTTTTGAGATTGAGCTTGAGGACTTGTTGTTGACCGGTATCTGTCACCAAAAGATGACCCTCTGGCGTAAACAGGGCAATATGCGGTTTTTTTAAGCTCTGACCCTGTTTTTTGCCATATTTCCAGACTACCTCGCCTTTGAGATTCATCAAAAGCACCCTGTGGCCGCGTTCATCGGCCAGGAGCAGATGAGAGCCCCAGAGCATCGGCGCTTGGTAGCTGCCTTCGAGTTTTTTGAGTTCGACGGGCTCGGCTTTGATCGCCGCCACTTGCTCTGCTTCTTCTTTGGCTTTGCGGGCAAAGGCCTCTTTCTCAGCGCGAATCAGCTCCCGTTGCCGGGCTATTTTTTCGCGCCAGAGATCGTAGCGTTTGCGTTTATCTGCATCGATCAAGATCTCATAGGCGTGGTTGATGCGCTGAGCCAATTGCAAATTGCCACCGCGATCGGGGTGGTTTTTTTGCATCAGGGTATAATAGGCCTTTTTAACAACTTCGGGACTGGCCTTGGCGTGCACCTGTAACAATGCGTAGAGGTCTTCAGCGTCATCCATGCCAAATACTAGAGTTGGCTGTTTTCGATGACCATGGCGATGCCTTGGCCACCGCCAATGCAGAGACTGACAAGACCATAACGCAGTTTGCGGTTGTGCAATTCATACATGGCAGAGAGCAGCACCCGTGCGCCAGAAGCGCCCAGGGGATGGCCCAGGGCAATTGCACCACCATTGAGATTGACCTTGCTGCGGTCCAGTTCCAGGGCCTTTTCTACGGCCAAATACTGCGCGGCAAAAGCTTCATTGATCTCAACCACGTCGATCTGGTCAATGTTCAATCCCGCTTTTTCGAGCGCCTTGCGCGAAGCGGGCACAGGGCCAAAGCCCATGATTTCAGGCGGTACGCCCACACTGGCCCAGGACTTGATCCGCGCCAGAGGTTTGACTCCCAGCGCTGCTGCTTTTTCGGCACTGGTCACAATCAAGGCTGCAGCCCCATCGTTGATACCACTGGCATTGCCTGCCGTCACGCTGCCACCGGCTTTAAAAGCGGCTTTGAGTTTGCCCAATTGTTCGACAGTGGTCTCAGGGCGCAGGTGTTCATCGTGTTCGATCACCGTTTGCTTTTTGTCTTTGAGTTCCACGGGCACAATTTCTTGGGCCAATCGGCCCGAGGCCTGGGCCTGACCAGCCAATTGCTGGCTGCGGACAGAAAAGGCATCTTGATCTTCGCGGCTGATACTGTACTTTTCGGCCAGGTTCTCAGCGGTGATCGCCATACCCTCACCTGTGCAACCATCAATCAAGGAGGCGGTCATGAGATCGATCACCTGGCTGTGACCCATGCGATAGCCCCAGCGGGCATCGGGCATGACATAGGGAATTTGGCTCATGTTCTCGCTGCCACCTGCGGCGACAATTTCCGCTTCGCCCAATTGTATCAGCTGCGCGGCTTGCACCACAGACTCCAGGCCAGAGCCGCAGAGGCGATTGACCGTCAAAGCGGGGGCTTCGATCGGCATACCGCTAAAAATTCCAATGTGGCGGGCCAGGTAAATGGGGTCGGGGCCGGATTGAACCACATTGCCCATCACAATTTGTTCAACCTGGGCTGCTTCAATTTGGCTGCGTTCGAGCGCTGCTTTGAGTGCAGCTACTCCCAACTGAATGGCAGAGACGTCTTTCAGACCACCGCCAAAGCGGCCAAAAGGGGTACGGGCACCCTGAATAATTACAACTTCTTTCATGCGAAAAAGACCTCTCTGTGACTTGAATGGGGCACGGGGCCCGAATTTGGTTTTATTGCAACCATTATACCTTAGGGGGGAGAGGGATTAGGTTCTCGTCGCGAACTTCTCCCCCCTGCCGCTCTGTGCTACCATGTAAGCATCAGGCGTGTTACGCGAGTCTTTGAATGAAACTCAAAGGAAAAGATTATGTCCAAGTTCAATGAGCTTTATGGTTATCTATCAGATCGTCAAACCCCCCATCTCTTTGTGATTGCAGAGGTACTCTATGGGGTCAAAGAGTCGATCGACAAACACAACGAACATTTGGCCAGTATCGCCGCCAGTCTCGAAAAATTGGCAGGCAATTCTCACTCCGCTCTTTCACCTGTGGTCGATGAAGCACCCACTGAATAACCTCCCGCTTTTGCAACTTGCTTTGGGGTCTGCCTTGGCGGCGCTGGTGCTCACCCTTGCTGCCTGTCAACCTGTGGTTCCGTTGACACCGTCGCAGGGCCGCATTCAGGCGCGTGTACAGACCCAGAGCAAAGGGCCCTTGCAGGTGGCTGTACTTTCCCCTGAAAAGATCCCCGTTGAAATCCAAACCCGTACCCAAGCGCAAGCCCAGGTCTATGCCGACGAAGTCAGCAAGCGCCGGGGCATCGACCTCTTTTATGTTCATCCTGTGCCCATTGCCCTGCAATTCAATGCTGGAGAGCAAAAGGCCTGGATCTTGTCTTATCCCGGCACATCCCGCCTGCGCAGCGATCTCAATCTCGAGTTGCGGGCCTTGGTGAGTGGCCAAAGTGGCGCAAAAGCGGCCCTCAATCTCAATTATTCTGGCCCGGTGACGCTGGGCCGTTCAGAGCCCCAGGCAGAACAACAAGCCCAGTCCCTGCAACCGGTTTTTTCGGCTCTGGAAAAACAGCTGGCTCCCCGGCAAAACAGCCAAGAGCTGTCTTTTGAGCTGATTACCGGCCTGCCTGGCAATGGGGTGACAGAAGCCTATGGCGACTATCTAGATGGCCTGCAAAATTTTCTGCGTTCCCGTTTTCAGGCCCGGCCCTTTGCATTTGACGACGGTCCCCTCATCTACGCCGTACACCAAGGCCAAACCCTTTTGGGTTTTGTCTTTCAGAACCAGCGCAACCGCCTGGTGCTGGGGGAGCGCAAATACGCAGACGTGCAATCCATGGTGATGGTTAGCAGCAGCCGAGAAATTTTGGCAAGCTATACCCTGGTGGGCTTTAATCCCAAAACCGCAGCGCCAGAGCAATTGCCTGAGTATAACCAAGAAGACCATGGCGCCTTGGGCAGCCTGTTCATTTTTGGCGAATTTTAAGCCCTCATTAACGTTTAAAGCCTTGGACTGTTTTTGAATCCAAGGCTTGTTCGTTTTGTGCCCTGCATTATTATGTGTCAATTGAAAATAAATAACAATAATTGACATATTCAGAAGATTGATACTACAATATTCTCAATTGAATTAAATACATATTTGTTCAATTTAAGATTTACAGATATGCCAGTAAACGTGCAAAAGACCAGATTTAAGCGAGGTTATCAGAATGAATATCAATCACCCCGTGCCCGCTCATAATGTGCCCCAAGTCGGCGTGCAACCCCAACTTCCCACAGTACAGGCCCCCAATCCGAATATTCCCGCCCCTCCGCCTTTGCCCCCCAATCCCAACGCCTTTCAGAAAAAAGAGACCCCCGGCCTGCTCAATGTGCAAGAGGAAAGCGAATTGACAAAAGAGCTGATCGAGGGGATTGACCCCAAAACCCTGCTGCAAAACACCGAAAAAATGCCAGCCCTTCAAGAATTGCTGCAGGGGGGCAAAGACAGCCTCAAACAGGTCGAAACAATTGAAAAAACGGGTCTGGAATCTGCAAAACAGGAATACCGCGACCACAAAAATGATCTCGAAGTGCTCAGCAAAACCCAGGGCAGTACCCAGGATGGGCTGGTACGCCAAACCCAAGACAGTGATTATTCACAGCTGAATACAGATACCCTCAAAACCAATATCCGCCAATTTTCGCGCGAACTCAATCAGGAACAGGGGGTGCTCGAAACAAACCTGCAAAACCAGTTTTCACGTTCCCTGCGCCATCTCAGCAAAACCGACAGTATTCTGGTTTCCGGCCAGCGCAAAGCCCAGATTGGCCTCGTTTTGCAAGAAACCCAGGAACATGCCAAGAATTGGATTTAGGGCTTGGGCTCAGACCACAATCAGGTCATTCTCTTGAAGATGATGCCCGAAAATGAACGAAAAATGTATATCAACAAAATGGTGGGCGACCTCAAAGGCTATAGCGATCAAGAGCGTGCCAATCTCTCAGAGAAAAAAGAACAGTTTATCCAGGCCATTCTCAATGGCATCAATGAAGGTCTGGAAAGCGCCCAGCCCTCTGGCCAACCCGGTAGCCTCTTTAATCGCCTGGAATCCATGCAGACCACTATCCGCGAAACGGTCCAGGGCAGCCCCAATTTGCAACAGGAACTGCCCCTTCAGACCCGCAAAGAAATGGGCAAAATCTTAAATTCGGTCTTGGGCGAACAGCCCCCCCTGATTCGCGACGCCCTGATCAAAGGGCTGGAATCTGCCTCCCCCAATCAGGTCAGCGAGGAAAATATTCCGATACCCAATAAAAAAGGCGGCCAGCTCCAAGTCCCCCGCCAATTTACTCTCAATGGCAAAACCTATGCCGAGCCCAAATTCTTGGGCGAAGGAGGTTTTGCCAATGTGATCCGCTACAAAGAAGTGGGCACAGAGAATTTTGTCGCTGTGAAAATCAGCCATGTGACCAGTGGCCCAACAAAAGAAAAAGAACATTTGCTCGCCTTGAAAGAAATCCGCGCCCACAAAGAAATTCTGGGCTCAGAAGGCCATCAAAATGTGATTGGCTTTGAAGGCGCACTCAAAGGCCCCCAAGATCAGCTCTTGATTGTCCAAGAACTCGCCCCCGGTGGCGATCTGCGTGAGATGGTCAGAACCTTAAATGGGGTGATGGAAAATGGTAGCTTGTCTTATGAACACCGCCAACTTCTGGCCCTGCATATTTTTCAAGGCGTGCTTCAAGGTGCCCGCCACATGGAAAATATTGAGGGGTATCACTTTGACCTCAAATTGGAGAATTTCATGCTTGGCGGGGATATGCAGAGCAAGATGATCGACTTTGGCATGGGCGGCGTGGGCCAAGAGCGGATCTTTGGCGCTCAGACAGAAATTGTCGACAATCCGATCTTCAAATCCCCGGAAAGGGCGCAGGGAGAAATTGAAAAAGTCAATCAGGCGCTGTCCGTGATCGATCAGCATATTGCCCAGCAGCACGGGATTATCAAGCCAGGGCCCGCTCCCCATGCGCCGCGCAAACCTCAGGAACCCAAAGAACCACCTGTACCAGAGGCCCCACAACTGCCTCCCCAGCCCGTAAACCCCTCTCAAGAGGATTTGCAGCGCGACCCACTGCTGGCCAATCGCTATATGTCCCAATTGTCGGAATATACCGAGCGGTTGGTGCCCAAATTTCAAGAAGACATGGTCAAATACCAAGAAGCGATGCAAAGTTATCCCGAACTTAAGGCCAAATATGATCAAGATATCTTGGTGTATCCGGGCAAATTGGAGGTCTATAACCAGGCCAAAACCCAGTATGACACCTTAAAAACCCAACACGATCAGCTCAAAGAAACCTTCAAAAACCAGAAGCAAGAATACGACAAACTGGTAGAAAAATACAGCCAAGCGGGCATGGGCGAAAGCGGGATCACTGCCAAATCCGATAATTGGGCTGTGGGTATGATGGGACACGAATTGCTGATGGGCAATTTGGGCGATGGCGACTACACCACCTCCACCCATGAGATCTGGCAGAAGAGCTTTCTCTCTGAGGTGAGCAATAACCTGATCAATTTTGGCAAGGGCAACGAAACCCTGCTGCCCAAAGAGGGCTCAAGCCTGGGTGAAACCCCGACAGTGCGACTGATCAATTCCCTGATGATGCCCAAAGGGGAAGATCGGGTTAGCTTTGAAGGGGCGCTGCAGAGCAGCCTCTTTCAGGATCCCCGTCTGAATTCACAGGCCCTCCCCCAGGCCCTGGACTTGCTGAGCAAAAACCCCTTCCCGCGCAAACCCAATGATCTTACCGAGGATGAACAGAAGAATCCTGATTTGGTCACCCAGCATCAAACACAGATGGGAGAGTACACACAGCAGGTAGACCAGTGGAAAACCAATATTGAACCACAGCTCACCCAGCTTTTGAGCCAACTTGGGTAGGAATAGAAGCTAAAACCTGAGTTCCTGCTCCTGAATGCGATACTCCCAGAGCAATTTGCCTTTGGCATCACGGGTTTCCATGATCAGCACCCGTTTTCCGGGTGGGCCTTCAAATTTGAGCATGCCATAATTGTGTTGCTGAACCAAGGTACCGGGCACGCGCTTGGGCAGGTTTTGCTCTGCGGCACTCATAATTTGGGTGGGCAAGCTGGTGAGGGGTGAAGAGGTGAAGTTATAAAAGGGATAGCCGTTTTTGACGGGCTCTTTGTAGAGATCTGAATGGTGGCGATCGCCAGATACAAAGACAATGCCTTCGATTTTTTCACTTTGGATAAACTCAAAAAAGTCATTGTATTCGCTCGGGTATTGGGAAAAACTCTCGCTGTAAACCGGATTAAAGATCGGGCTGCCCATCACCACCACTTTAAACGGCGCCTGGCTGGCTTTGAGCTCCTGTTTGAGCCAAGCCAATTGGGATTCCCCCAAGAGCTTGCGCTTTTCTTCGGGCAGATCATAGGCATCGCGGTAATAACGGCCATCGGTCAAGAAGATATCCACATCATTCCAACTCAGGCGTGACCAATTGCCGGGTTCTGTGGCCAGACCATAGCGGGGATTGGCCCAATAGGCCTTAAACAAATCCAATGAGGCTTTTTTTAAGGGAAAACCCGAAGTGGAATTATTCGGGCCAAAATCATGGTCGTCCCAGATCGCATATTGGGGCATTTTTGCCAGCAGAGGCTGAATGATGGGCTGAGATCGTTGCATCCGGTAGCGCGAATTCATGCGCCAGGGATTGGAGACATCCAGCGGAGACATATACACATTGTCGCCCAGCCAGAGCATGAAATCTGCTTTTTCTTGTTCCAAGACCTGAAAAATCTGCAGGGGGCCACCGTATTCGATCCCCAGTAATTTCATCCAATCGTCGTTGATATAATAACAGGAGCCCATCACAATCTGAAAATCAGGAGCTGCTTGGCCCTTTTGCCAAAAGGCGGGGGTTTTAAAGTGTTGAACTTTTGGGGTTTTGATCTCCTGCCCATCGAGATAAACACGGTATTGATAGGTCTGATCGGGTTTTAAGTCGGGCAAATGCAGGAGAGCGGTAAACCAACTTTTGTCTGAGGTACTGATCTCAGCGCTGCGTTTTTTTTCAGCCGAACCCCTTTCCCAATATTCGATTTGCACTTTGCCCGCTTCGTCGGTTTGCAGCCAAATTCGGCTGGAATGGCTGTCGGTATGGCCCACCATCGGACCCGCAATCAGATCCGCCTCGGCTCGGGCTGGCAATTGCCAGAATAGTGTGGCTGCGAGGCACAGCCCCAGACAAAAATGACGGCCCAACACAGTCTGTTTTTGCCGCTGGGTATTGGGGGGGGGGGTTAATCGGCTCAGATGGCTCATTTGGTGCGCCTCCAGGGTCTGTTATTCGAAATATTATAAGTCTTAAAATGGAAGACTGGGATCAGTTTACTTCAACTTAACTTTTTTTGCCCAATCATAAAGCCCAAAATCTCTCGCCTAAATGCATTGAAACCTTTTATTTACAAGCATTTTCCTTTTTCGCCAAGACATTCATTGCCGAGATAAATTAACTTAAAATTTAACTTAATTTACCCTTATTTTAATCAAATAAAGAAAGAGTTAACACCTTAACCTCTATATAACCTTTATCCTGTTAGTCTGATGAGGTTTGAACCATGGTTGGTGCTATCACCTTTAATCGTCCCGAAACCGTTACGCGGCCCGTTTCTGCTCCCGTTTTGCTACAAACAGCACCTGCTGTTTCAGTTCCTGTCTCTGCCAAGGCCACAGCGCCTGTTTCAGATCAGCTTCTTCTCAGCCGTGCCACAGACACCCGCGTGCCCAGCACCCCCATTACCTTTGCTGCCAAACCTGCATTTGATCCCGTTGCCGCAGGCAAAGCCAACACCACCCCCCATTTCAGCAAAGCCAATATGCCCGTTTCGGTCAAAACCGCCCTCGAACCGACCTTTAAAATTATCGACGCAGTGGATCCCAAAATGGGCAAAGCCTTGCGTGGCATGGATGAATCCGACTTTGTCTTGGCCGATGACGGCATCCACGATATGTTTGCCAAACACGATATCTACGCCGCCTGGGTGGCGGTGGCCCGCGAAAAAGGCACCGCCAAATTGCACTTCAGAGATATGGTGCTCGACGATCGCTTCTGGAAAATGCGCGATGCCGAAAAAGCCTCAGTCTTGATCCACGAACGGGTCCATGCCGACGATCTGCCCATTATCTCCAATTTTGAAAAGCTCTTTGGCTCGATCAAAAACAAGATCAAAGGCATCGAATGGGGTGATCCGGTTGAAGACCGGGCCTATTTATACCAATACGAAGTGAATAAAAAGTTGGGTATTACCGACCGCGATGAGATGTATTGGGGCGTTCAGACCTATCTCGAAGATCGGGGCCTGGTTCCAGCCCATAAATTTTAAGCGGGTCCGTTAAATGCAACGCGTTGTCGTCCTCGGTAGCAATTGTTTTACGGGCAGCCATTTGGTTGCTGCACTCTTAGAACAGGGTTTTGAAGTCCACGGACTCAGTCGTTCACGCGAATATGCGGCCTATTTTTTGCCCTATGCCCATTCCGAACACAAAGACCGTTTCCACTTCCACCATGTGGATTTACACGAATCCGCCCGGGTCTTTACCCTGCTCGACAAACTGGCTCCCACCTATGTCTTTACCGTCGCCGCCCTGAGTGAGGTGGCCCTGAGCCATGAGATCCCCTTGGAGTATTTTGCGACCAATTTACAGGCCATTTCCCGCTTGGCCCATTGGCTCAAAGACAAGCCCTGGCTCAAACGGCATCTGCATATTTCTTCGGCAGAAATTTTTGGTTCTTGTGAAGGGGCCCAGAGCGCAGACAGTCATCAATTTCGCCCGAGTACACCTTATGCTGTCTCCAAATTGGCCGCCGATCTCTACCTCGAAACCCTGCGCCAGAACTTTGGCTATCCCGTGACCTTGATTCGTTCCACCAACGTCTTTGGCCAGCACCAGCAATTGTTTAAAATCATCCCCCGCACGCTGATCTTTAGCAAATTGGGCAAAAAAATTGAATTACATGGTGGCGGCACCGCGCAAAAGTCCTTTATTCACGTCAAAGACGTGATCGCCGGATTGCTCAAAACCCTGGACTACCCAGAACACCGCACCTGGCACTTTACCCAGGCGGGCCCCGAAACTGTCGCAGACGTGGTGCGTCTGTGTTTAGAAGCCGCTGGTCAAAACTGGGAAGAGCATGTCGAAATGGTGGGCGAACGCCTGGGCCAAGATGCCCGCTATTGGCTCGACGACAGCGACTCCCGCCAATTGCTGAACTGGCAGCCCCAGATTTCATTGGCCGAAGGCATTGCCGAGACCCAGGCCTGGGTTGACGAGCACTGGGAAAAAATCAAAACAGAACCGCTCACCTACGTACACAAACACTGAGCGACTTTGTTGAGAAGTCATCAGTCTAACTGGCGCAGGATCAGCATGCTATTGAGGCAGACCAGCAGCCATTCAAACAGCGGTCTGTCAGGGCCATTGTGCGGTTGCAATTGCATGTAACAGGCCTCACGCAGCCGACTCAGCGTTTCGCTGGGCAATTGTTCCAGCCAGGGGGGCAGCGCTGTGCCAAAGGCAGGCAGATCGGGTGTCAGCACCCGCAGTGGCACCAGAGACTGTGTCTGCAGGGCCTGCAGCGCGCGCGCCATTTCAGCTGGCGCACGGGCCACCACGCTGCCAAAACAATGGGCCTCGATCAGATTCAGCAGCAGAGAGGCCAAAGTCGGGGGGCTGTCATTGCTGATGTTGGTATTTGCTTTGAGCTGTTGACAGCAGGCTTCCAGCAAGGGCAAAGGCGTTTCCAGCAGAGCCGCTTGCAGGGCCTGGGCATCGGTCCAGTCTGCCAGCAGGGTTTGAAGCCCGCTCAGTTCAGTTTTTGTGCCAATACCAGCTTGCAACTGCCTGGCGAGGGTTTGCCAGTCTTCTTCAGCCTGCTGGCGCAATTGCCAGAGATGGGGAGCATATTGCTGCTCATAGCTGACTGCGGCTCTTTGCAGGCGGGTAAAATCCAGCGGGAGTTCTGCCGTTGGGGTTTCGTCAAAAGTGGCGTCGTTCATTTTAGACCAGCTCCCGAATCAGATCGATCGCAAAAGCAGGCAGACCCAGCTCGCGCAAAGCCCGAAAGGCCATTTCCCTGGCCTGCTGGTAAGCCTCCCGGCC
This sequence comes from uncultured Candidatus Sericytochromatia bacterium, assembly GCA_964598905.1. Lineage (GTDB taxonomy): Bacteria > Cyanobacteriota > Sericytochromatia > UBA7694 > UBA7694. The sequence goes on from CAZRFI010000005.1 coordinate 20,152, forward strand.
AACCGCTCGGGCCTGATTGAGTAGATTTTTAATCTCGTTGCTCAGGGGCTGCAGATTGGTTTCGCGGCCATTAAAGGGGATCAGGTCGATGGTCGAACGCTCCCAGCCACGTGAAAGACTGTTGCTGACCAGCCTGTAAACCCGTGAAGAAACCTCCGCAATGTCCCCCGCCATGCCCATCAGCGATTGGACCCCCGCCTCACCAGAGGCCCAGACAGTGTCGATCATGCTGTTCATCGCCTCGCGGGCCGTCGGGCCAATTTGCGCAAAGGCCTTGATGGCCTCGTCTCTGTATTCGGTGTAGGTATTGGCGATGGTCTGGATGCTGTCGACAGCAGTTTGGCCCATCCCCTGCAGGGCCGTGATGGCTTCATCGGCATATTGGCGTACGGTGGTGCCAATCTCGCGCACCGCCGCTTCGGCACCCGCCCCCATATTGCCCAGCGCCTGAATGGCCGACTTGGCATAATTGCCGGCATTCAGCCCAATTGTTTTTAGAGCCTCTATGGCCCGTGAGCCCTGGGTCACCAGATCTGTAAAGGCCTCACGGGCAAACTGTGAGCCCGAGGTGACCAGATCGCGCAATTGATTGATCGCCGCCTGCCCTTGACTGGCCAGCAGATTAAAGGCCTCGCGGGCATAGCTGCTTGTCGACTTGGCCAGATTTTCCAAGGCCTCAAGCCCCTTGGTGCCCATGCCAGCCAGTGCGTTCAGGGCTGCGCGGGCTTGGGTCGCTCCAGAAGACACCAGGGCTTCGAGCTGGTCTGCCCCCCATTGGCCCAGCTGAGCCAGTTGCTGCACAGCTTTTTGACCCACTTCGCCAGCTGATCTGGCCAGTGAACTGAGTGCATTTTTGGCTGCAGCGACACCACGTCCAGCGGCAGCGGCAATGGTATCAAAGGCCTGCTGGGCCACAGCCCCCCCAGCGGCTGCCAGGCGTCTGATTTCGTTAAAACCCACCTCACCCATCTCACTTAATGTGTCGATAGCCTGACTGGCCAAACGGCCACCCGCTTCGGCCAGGTTGGAAAGCTGCTGTAGACCAGCCGTACCCAAGTCTTTTAATCCTTCCAAAGCAGCGCTGCCCAACTCCTCGGCTTTGCCAGCAAGGTAAGCAGCCACCTGCTGACCCGCTTCCAGACCCGATTTGCCAATGCGTACCATCAGGTCAATTGGGGCCTGTTGCAGGTCTTGCCAGGCGGTCAACAGCTCAGGCAAGCGACGTGACAAAACCTCACCATAGCGCTGAATCGCAGACCGACCCAGGTCAATGCCTTGGCCGACCAGTTCCACAACGGTGTCTTCAAAACGCCCCAATGAAGCTCCCACACGGTCGCCAAGCTCCCCCAAATAAGCACTGGTATTGGTATAAAATTTTTCGAGGGCATCAAAGGCTTCACCCACTGCTTGACCCGCGTCTTTGACACGGTTGACCAACCAGTCACGACTCTGGCTGAGTAGCTCTCCCGCTTTGTCGCCAGCAGCGGCCAGTGCTTCGGCGGGATTGTTGATCACATAATTGACCATTTCAACGCTGGCTTTCCCGGCCTCAAAAGCCATGTTGAGACCCCGGCCAATGGCTTCTTTTGCGGCCTGGGGCGCATTGCGCAACAACTCCAGGCTGTATTCAGCGGCACGGCCTCCTGCGGCAACCAAATTGCTCAGTGTTTCACCGGCTTTGCTAACACCTTGCCCGACCAGATTGACCACCAGATCCACGCTTTCAGTGGTGGCCTGCCAGCCTGCTGAAAGGGCCGAACTGAGACCATCGGCCAGCATTTGACCATATTTGCCAGGGTTCTGAGCCGCATCGCGGGCAAAATCGAGAAATTGCGTGGCGGCTGTGCCCCCTGCCTGCAGCAGACGGCTGCCCAGCTCTGTGGCTGCCTGCAGGCCTTCCACCCCCATTTCTAAGAGACTGTCCACCCCAGACTGTAAACTGTTCCAACCCTGTTGCACACTTTCCAGGATGAAATCGCGTGCCGCTCCGGCCGCTTCTGAGACGCCATTGCCAATCGAGCGGGCCACTTCAAGGGCCTTGTCTCTGACGGCTGCCGCAAATTCACCGGGATTCTGAGCGATCTCTTTTAAAGCAGCAAAGACCTCTTGGGCCGCAGCCAGACCGTTTTTGGCTTGCTCTGCCAGCCATTGACCCGCTTCTGTCACCACTTCTGAGACCTCTTTGCCCAACAAAGCCGCGTAGCGCTCTGGATTGCGGATCATATCTGCCACCCCCCGGATGCCCCCAGCCAGATTGCCCAGGCCTTGATCGAGGGCTTGGGCGTGTAAGCGGCTGAGGCGATCCGCACCTTGAAGGGCCCCAGAGCCCAAATCGCGTGTCAGGTCAGTCAAAATATCCACCACGCCGTCGGCCCCATAAATATTGGCAATGGCCGCACTCGCGGCGATGCCGGCTCCGGGCACCACAAAGGGCGCAGCCACCGCAGTGGCTGCAGCTGTGTAGCGAATCGCCTTGCGCAGACTTTCGGGCATCGCTTCGGGATTGTCGTTAAAATATTCAACCATCACATCAATGGCGAGAGAACCCACAGCCAGTCCCAGCTGTAAGGGGAATGCCACATTGCCCACACCAAAGGCCTCAGACACTCCCAGTAAGGTATCTAAGGCATTGGTCGATGCGCCCAGCAGGGCCAGGGCACGCACCTCTTTGTCGGCATAGACTTTGTCGCCCGAGCGGCCTGTGACCGCAATTTCTCCCAGGCGGGCCGTGTCATAGGCCGAGGCCACCGCACCCAGGGCCGGAACTGCCTTGCCCAGGGCACTGCCCAGTTTGGGCACAATTTCTGCGATGCTAAGGCCAAATTTTTGCAGGGCAGGAACCAGTTCAACGACTTGGCGTAAAAATTTGGCTCCCATGCCATCCCCGATTACCATATTCAGGGCGCGGGCAGGCTCCATTTCCGCAGCGACTTTTAATAGGGTGTCGAGATTGCCGCTGGATTCTTTGCCCAGTTTGCCCAGGGCCCTGACCACATCGTCAGCCTGTTCGGGGTTCTGGCGCAAGAGGCGCATCAGGCTGGCCTCCGCTTCGGGTGTCAGGTTGTAGCGGGCCAGTTTTTCTGCTTGGCGCTCAATCGTGCGCAATGCCTCGGGGGAGAGACTTTCAACAGCTGCGCCAGCAGCCGAGACAGGGGCCGCATCAACAGCTGCGCCAGCAGCCGAGACAGGAGCCGCATCAACAGCGGCGCCAGCAGCAGAAACAGGGGCAGCATCATTTGCACGGGCCAAAATAGCGCTTGCCGCAGGGGCATCAAGCCCCAGTACCTGGGCGAAGCGGTCCAGCACTTGGCCTGTGGCCCTCTCAAAAGTGGGCAGTTCCATGTCTGGGAGTTTTATAAACTTCTTGATGGTATCTTTGGCCAGGCTGTTAAAAGCATTCAGACGGGTGGGAGCAGGAGAATTGGGGCTGAGAACGGTACGTAGATAGCCCTGGCCAATGGTATCCAGTGATAGCAAGTCAGCCAGCGCCGTCAGTTTTTTCTGGCCACCTTCCCCCAACAGAGACAGAGTTCTTTCGGATTTTGCCAGATTGCCAATAAAATCCATGGTTGCCGCGTATTTGCCGACACCATCTTCGCTAATTAGGCGGAAAAACTGGCGGGCCGCCTCGGGGGAACTATCGACCAGTCCCCTTAAAAAGCTGGGGCCTTCGCTCCCCAGGCGCTGAATCACACCGCTGACGCGGCTTTCTATTCGCTCCAGGGTCTGCTGAAATTTTTCACGGGTCTCCGGCGGCAAAAGTTCAGCCAGTCCGTTGACGGCATCAGCCCCATTGTCGAGCACCAGCTCAAACAAAGCACGGCTGACCTCCAAATCCAGTGGGCGAGCGCCACTGGCAAAATCCAGAACCGTTTTGAGGTCAGCGATCCGCTTCTTGGCCCCTGCCGACTCCTGACTGGTATTGTTGCCGATATAGCGGTTGAGAATATTTTGCAGGCTTTGATTGGGAAGGGTTTTAATCAGACGGTCCATGCCCTGATTGAGTTTGCTCAGGCCCAACTGGCCAGCCAACTTATCATTACTTTGCTGCAGACGGCGTGACTCCATCAAAAAAGTTAACAGCGACTGGGTACGGGCAATCGTTGCTGCCCCGCCGCTTAATGGCTGCCCATTGCTGTCTTTGCCTGGATTAATCACCCCCAACAGGGCTTTGGAAATGCTTTTGAGTGAACCGACAGAGCGCAAAAAATTCGCATTTGTGCGCTCAAAGGAGCCTGTGGCCGGATCAATGCGGTTGCTCATCAAGTTGAGCCCATCGATGTTTCTTTCAATCGCCACAAAGACATCTCTGAGTTCCGGGCCCGTTAGGCCAAGCTGGGGGGCGGCAGCAGCCAGAACTTCATCACTGGGGATGACCAGCGGCGCGTCGTCCACTTGCATTTCTGATTCATTCACTGGCGTGGCGACAGTAGGCGCTATAGTTGCAGGCACCTGGAGCAGGGGAGAGCTGGCCAGCAGGCGTTCAGCATCTTGGTAAAGGGCCAGGCTGTTTTCGGTGATCTGCAGCTGCAAGCCCAGCGTAGTACGTTGAGGACTGTCTGGGGGCAGGGCCGTTATTTCCTGCTGAAGATTTTCCAGCTGCATTTGTAAAGCCTGCATATTGTTGGGCAGTGTCTGGGTCTGAAAACGCTGCAGCACTTCCTGAGCTGAAGCCTGAGCACCACTGCCACTGATCTGCCGCAATTGTAATAAAGCTTCCCCCAGTTGGCGGTTACTCTGGCTGGCCAATTCAGGTATATTCTGGCCCAGTTGCAGACTGTCTTGAACACGGCCTTCCAGAGCCTGCAAGCCGGGTGGGTTATTGGCCGGGGTAGTGACCGCGACCAACGGGGTCAGAGGCCCACGCTGGGCTTGGCTGGAGGCCACCAACTGGCTGTTGCGCTCAAATTGTAATGGCGAAAGCTGTCGGGTTACACTGGGCATGGTCAGTTCCTCTGGTTAAGATGATGCTCTTGCTTTACAATTATATTCTCAATCGAAACGACTCAATGCTATTTAATTTTAAAGAATTGCGTATTCGTTCATTTTTCTCTTTGCCTCCTCGGCTATTGCGTTGGCTTTTGCGCTGGTTTCCCGCTTTGGCCTGGACCGCTGTGATCGCTTGGTTTTCGTCGGCCACTTTTGCCGCCAGTCAAACCGGCGGGGTGCTGGAATGGGCCTTAAACCTCCTCTGGCCATCGCTCTCCGCAGACAATCTGGATTTTCTTCACACCCTGTTGCGCAAAGGCGCGCATATCACGGCCTATGCCATTCTCAGTCTGTGCTGGTTTCAGGCGCTCAGCCCTGGATTTATAGCTTGGCAGCCCACTCTCGCTTTGCGGGTGCTGTTGATCTGTTTGAGCGTGGCCTGTTGGGACGAATCCCACCAAAGCCTGCTGCCCTCGCGCACGGGGTCGATCTGGGATGTGGGCTGGGACATGAGTGGGGCCCTGGGCCTGCAAACGCTCCTCGCCCTCTGGCTGACTGCACGCAAAAAAAACAGCGCAGTTAAGGCAGAGTAGCTTCAAGCCAGCGATCAGGCCGAATTTCCAGCGACGTCTCTCCCACCGTGAGGTAGACCAGCTCCTCTTGCACCAAGCATTGCACCTGCATTTGACGCTCGACCAAGGCAGCCAGGGCCCTGCCGCTTTCAAAGGGGATATTCCAGACACTGAGATTGTCAAATCGCGCCAATTCGGGGGCGGTTTTTTTCCACCACAGATCGGCATTGCGCCCGCCATAACTCACCACCTGCACCTGCTCTGAGCGGCCACAGGCCTTGCCCAAGCGCTTGGCATCGGGCAAGCCCAATTCAATCCACAATTCAATTTCATCACTCAGGCTCTTGCGCCAGAGATCCGGTTCATCGACGGTGCTAATGCCCCGCGTAAAGATCAGCAGCGGATCGGCAAAGAGCGCAAAGGCCAAAAGCCGAATCATCATGCGCTCGTCGGTTTCCGAGGGGTGCCGCGCCAGGGTCAGCGAATGGCTGTCATAATAGTGGCGGTTGAGATCACTGATTTGCAATTCGGCTTTAAATATCGTCGCTTTGAGGGCCATCAGGGTTTGACCACCAGATTCAGATTGCGCTGATTGGGAGTGAGGCGCTCTCCACTGGGGGCCCTGAGGTTTTCGCCCAAATTTAAGCTGAGCAGATCACCGCCCTGGTAGAGCGGAGGCAAAACCCCCACTTGCAGAGTTTCGCTTGAATCCAAATTTTGCAGGCGATTGGGCAAAGGCTGACTGCTGCTTGATAAAAAAGCCTGGGTGATGCGGAAGCCATAATACAGGCCACTGGGGTCGTCAAAGCTGAAAGTTAAAACGTCATTGGTCTCGCGTTTAACCGTAAAGGCTGCGTCTTTGGGCCGTTGGTACTCGGGCAGGTCTTTGAGGGCGGCATTGAGCTTGCTCTGCAGATCTTGGGACAGGTCTGAGGCGTTTTTGAGGTTTTCACTCAGGTTGATCGTGAGTGGCACCTTCTGCCAGCCCTTGCTGATCAGCTCCAAAGCCAAGCTCTCCCCATTGCCATCAGCATCGTCTGTGAAAAAGGGCCCCGGAAAGCTCTTGGCCTCGCTGCCTTGGGCAAAGACCCCGCTCAGGGCCTCGCTGATGGCGGGGGGCCGTTTGAGCAAAACTGTGCGGTTTTCATTGTCAAAGCGGTCAAATTCCACACTGCCTCCGAGGGCGGCCCAATTGACCCCGTTTAAAAGGGTTTGGCCATTGCGTTCCAGGGTCAGGGTATAATTGCGGGCAGCTTCTGTGGCTGAAATTTTTCCAAGCGCAGCAAAGGCCTCTGCGGGCAGCCCACTTAAGCCACCACCCACAGACCCGAGTTGGGTGGGAATAAACAGTGCCTGGTTGAAGCGCAGGCGCAGAGAATCACTTTGGGGGCTGGCTTCGCCCGTTTGAAATTGCAGCGCCGCCGCTTTGGGCGGTTGTTGCAGATAAATTTTGGCCAATAAATTCTGGGCGTTTTCGTTGGCAAAGCCGCTGCTGCGGGGACGGCCCGCACTGTCTTTGATCGGGGTTTGACCGCAATCCAGGCTCAATTCATGGCTGGGCTGGCGGCCAGGATCGCTGTCAGAGAGCAAATTTCGGCCCGGTTTAAAGCTCAAGACCACTTCGCGTTTGTCGGCGCTCCAGACCGTCTCGAAGTCTGCCAATTTAAACAACACACTTCCTGTTTGAGACGTAAACAAACCACTGCCGCTGAACCCACTGCTTTCGACACTGAGAGGCAGAGGGGAACGGGCAAAGACACAGAGATTTTCATTCAGCGAGTCGGGATCCACAGGTTCTGAAAAACGCAGTTGGTATTTCCGACCCGAATCTGTGCTGCTGCCCGTAGACAGGGTCTCAGAGAGCAGCACTTTGATCGGCACGCTGGGATCGGGATTGAGTCCTTCGTGCTCACTGAGCGGAGTCGAAGTGAGCGGTGTAGGGGTTGGCGAAGGGGTTTCAATCGGATAGGGCTGGGGGGTGGGGCTGGGAGCAGACAGATTTTGGAGCTGCAATACCGTGCCCATCACAGTACTGCTGGTATTGGCATTGCCCAAGGCCAGATAATAGCTGCCGCCTTTGGCCACAAAGCGAATTTCAAATTTTCCGGGTTGGTTTTGTTTCATCAGGGAATTGAGTGAATCAGTCTTAATATCTGAATTTTCGCC
>CAZRFI010000005.1:27918-44007 GCA_964598905.1 uncultured Candidatus Sericytochromatia bacterium
GCCAAGAGCAGAATTTTACGATTTTTGAGCGTCATCATAGCGGGCCTTTCAAAGGGGATATTCTTTCGGACGTTGGCATGTGTTCAGAGTTCCCAGCGCTGGGAGGCGGGCTTTGCTGGCCCAGCCAACTGCCCAAAACCACCCCGACCACGACCAACAGCAGGCCGAACACAGCCAGTGGGGGTACGCTCTCTCCAAAGAGATAATAGCCCATCAGGAGTGCATAGACCACCCCCACATAATTGAGTTGGGAGACCATTGCCATCTTTTGGGCCTGCAGGGCGCGGGTTAAAAAATACTGGGCAAAATGTGTAAAGAGACCGATCAGCACCAGATACAGCCAGTCTTTACCCTGGGGCATGACCCAGTGGCTCAGGGTATACGGCGTGACCAGCACCAAGGTCACAACCGGGAAATAAAAGACAGCCACCAGCGGGTGATCGTGGTCTTTGAGCCGGCGGACATAATTGTAGGCCAGGGCCGAAAAGACCGCTGCCAAAATACCCGCCCCCAATGGCAGCCAAGCCACCCGTGGATCAAAGCCCTTGATCAGTATCACCCCCGCAAACGAGAGCAAAAAGCAAAACCACTGCACCCGTTTGGGCGTTTCTTTGAGCATCCAGACGGCCAGCAGGGTCGAAAAAATGGGCGAGAGGTATTGAATCGTTACGGCAGAGGCCAAAGGCATTTGTTTGAGCGTCCAGACATAAGCCCCCAGACCCAAGGTGCCAAAGAAACCGCGCAGCAGCAAATAGCGCTTGTGATTGCCCCAGGCCGAAATGCGCAAATGCCAGAGCATGCTGCCCGAGAGCAGCAAGACCCCCAGGGCCCTAAAAAAGACCAATTCGTGGGTGGGGATCGCTTGCAAATTTTTGATACAGAAATTCATCAGGGCAAAGAAAAAGGTCGAGGCCAGCATTTCGGCAACGCCGCTTGGCCAACTTTGCGGCCATTTAATGGTCATGGTTCAGGTTAAACCTGTGGCTTCCAATTCCTGCCAAAGGCCTTCGGCCCGCGTTACCAAATCTGCTTGAATACTGGCCAGATCGCTGCGGCGCTGCAGGTAGAGATCGAGAGTCTTGAGCGGATGCAGCGGTTCGGCCTCAGCCAAATCTGGCATGCGCACGCGCTCACTGGGGTCTTCGAGCTGAGGGCGAATACTGGCATGAAAAGCGCCCTCCAGGGCTTTCTTGATTTTTTTGCTGTCGATTTCATCGGCCCGCTGGGTTTGAATGGTGTACAACAGCCTGACGATTTTGTCCTGCACAGGTTTGGCTGCGATCAAGCTGAGCAGATCCGCGGTGGGGTCTTCACTTTGGGTGAGGTTTTTTTCCAGGGTCAAAAACGGGCGACAGGGCAGGGGCACAAATTCGACTTCGGTTTTGTCTTGGTAAAGTTCGACCAGCATATACCCTTTGTCTTCTTTTTCTTCGCCAAAATCTACCCGGTCGAGACTGCCCGGATAGATCACATAAGGGTCTTGGCAGAGAATCTGGTGTTTGTGAATATGCCCCAGCGCCACATAGCGGTATTCTGAGCGGGCCAAGAGCCCCAATGGCACGGTAAAACCATAGCCAATCGACATGCTCTGCTCGGAGCCCATTTTGGCCTGTTCGACGCCCACATGGGCCACCAGCACTGCCGGGATCTCTGGATTGAGCTGCTGGGCGAAATAATTGAGGATGTCTTCGACCTGTTCGACAATCGAGCGGTCCACTTCGGAGAGGGTTTGGCTGGCATAGTCGTCAAAGGTCATCAGGGCGCTTTTGGAGACATGGGGAATGCTCACCACCTGCAAGGGCCCGGCAGGGGTCGTCACCAGCTGAATCTGGGGTTTGCCACTGACCCAGACCCCAGGAATGTCCAAGGTGGCATAAATATCCAGGGCGTGGGATTCGCCATAGCGGTTGGTCTGGTCGTGATTGCCAATCAGCAAAAAAACGGGGATGCCCGCTTGGGCCAAACGCATCACTCTTTGGGCAAAGAGCCGCTGGTGGGTATTGCTGGGTTCGTTGATCTTAAAGGCATCACCGGCAAAGATCACCAAATCCACAGGCTCTTTGAGGGCCGCTTCAACCAAGCGGTCAAAGCTCTGGACAAAGTCCTCCAGCCGCGTGTTGAGGCCCGTAGCAGGATTGACCCGGCCATAGTTTTCGACCCCAATATGCAAATCCGCAAAGTGGAGTATTTTCATTTTAGCTCTGCGCAGATTCTGGCAAGAGTTCCGCCACCAAGCGGGCATTGTCTTTGAGCACCGCAGCCATGATCTCCAGGTATTGCAGCAGGTGGTGGCTTAAGGCCGCTAATTGTTCTTGCAATTGGCTTTGAGCAGCCTCTGCCAGTGTCGGCCAATCGCTTTCGAGCTGGCTCTGCAGGGTATTCAGCATCATCATTTTGATCCCGGCCCCTGAGAGCTGGGCGGCCTGTTCACAGGCTGTGGCCACACTTTTTTCAGTTTGGGCTTGTATCAGCTCGGCAAATTTGCGGCGCTGGGCCTTGAGTTCTTCTTGCAGGCGGTACTGGGTTTGGCCCGCCTGTTCGGTTAAAATGGCCAAGGTACTGGCCTGCACTTCTTCAAGCTGCTTTTTAAATTCAGGGTGGCCCTTGAGCGCGGTCGAAAAAGCCAGCAATTGTTCTCCCAGCGCCGTTTGCAGGCGGTGAGGTTCGCTTTCCAATTCTTCGCTCAAAAAGGCATTCCAAAAGGGGGCCACGCCACCCAAGAGGGAATCCGCAATTTCAGCTGGCAAATTCAGGGCCGTGCCACTGCTGGGGCTGGTATACCGCCCCCCCCCTTTGACAGCCCGCTGCAAGGTCTGCCAGGGATAACTGCCCCAGGCGCTGATCCATTCAGGCAATTCGGCTCGGCATTGGCTGAGCACCTCGGCAAAGGCCCGCAAAACAGTCGCTTGGGCTTCTCCCTGTCTCTGTTCGAGGGCTTCTTTGAGTCCGATCAAGCCCAGTTCCAAATTTTTGCTGGCGGCATTGATCTGGAGCTTGAGTTGAACCTGATCGATGGGGGCCAATTGGGCCAAGCTCTGGCGGCTGTGCAGGGCCTGCAAGAGGCGTTTGATCTCTTGATTCATCTGCTGGCATTGGCTGCGGATCATTTTCTTGCGCGCCTGATGGCCCTGGACACTGACAATATTTTGCATATATTCCTGCAGGGCGGCGATTCCCGTTTGTTGCAGATCGGTAAACAGGCCTTCTCCGCTGTGCCAGCCTGACAGGCGCTGGTGCTCCAGCGCTGAGACCATCAAAACCGGCGATTGGGATAGGGTTTGACCAATCAAATTGAGCACATCGCCAATTTGGCTCTGAATGCGGTAGCGATTGCTGAACCAGAGGGTCAGCTCACTCAATTGCTCGCGCACGCGGTTTTGGATCTGCCCGTGGCGGGCTGTGAGAATCTGGTCGAGGGTGGCCTCTGCAGGCAATTGCAATTGCTGTTTTTCCAAGACGGGCACAAATTCATCGGCGCGGGTGCCGACAAAGGCCAAGGCACTCAACGTGCCATCCATGATCACCTGGGTCATAAAGCCCCGGTCTTTGAGTATCTCCATCACATCGCGGGTCAGGCCACGGGTGGTATTAAACGTCAGCCAGATAAATTCAGCCTGTTTGAGGTAATTGCGGGTGATCGCCTCACGGGCCGGGTTGGGGTCGTTGAGTCCGGGCAAATCCACCAATTGCAGTCCGCCTTTGAGCACGTCAAAGGGCCCCCGGATCAAGACCCGCTTGAGCAGGGGCCACAAATGACCCTGGGCGGTGAGCAATTCGGTCAGCTCGTGTTTGAGCTGTTCGGCACTGCGGTAGCGAAACAGGGCCACACCCTGCTTGAGATAGGTTTGCAGCCTTTCTGGCAGCGGGTTTTCGAGCAGCGCCAACATATCTTCCAGCGGAAAAGGCAAAGGCGGCGGGCCGTCTTCGTTGCGGTAGAGGCTCCAGGCTTTGTAGATAAAGTCCTGCTGGCTGAGCAGGTTTTGCCCCTGGGCGCGGGACTCGCGAATCTCGTCGAGAAAGGCCTGTTTTTCGGCCTCCCAACTGGATTCGGTGATAAATTCGAGTTGCACAGCAATCTGTTTGGTCGGAGAATAAGAGATTTCAACGGCTGCAGAGGTACAGGTGCGAAAGCTATGGGTGGGCAAAAGATCGGCCCCGAGCAGCGTATTGATCAGGGTGCTTTTGCCTGCACCTGTACCGCCCAAAAGGGCAATCGAGACATTTTCACCCTCTTCGGCATAGCTGCGCATCTGGGTCAATTGCTTTTCCCAGCGGCCGAATAAGCCTTCAAGTTCAGGGCGGGATTCTTTTTTGCGAAAGGTGTGTATGACGGCACTGAGTTTATCCGTCAGGGCTTCGGTGTATTGTGCCAGGGTGCTTGACATAAAGCTGCTCCATTCCAGGGGGTCCAATCGTTCAGTTTACCTGATTGGGGCGCTTTTCGGCCGATTGACGCCTGCAACACAAAAAAAAACTCCCCTGGGCTCAGGGGAGAGGGGTATTTATGTCTTGGGCTGAATTAAGATTTTGCCTGTTGCTTGCGAATGATTGCCGCAGGTGTGGAGGCCAACAACCTCAAGGTCAATTGATTCAGTCGCAGCGATGATATGGGTGTGTTTTCCCTGTCTTCAGCTCGGGAATCTGTCAAGAGAATCTGTTTGTGTTCTGCGTCCTGCCTGGGGCTGAGGGCGCTTGCTATTTTAAGGTCGGCAAGTTGAATTTGGGCTTGGGAGCCATGGCTGCGCACAGACCGCACCAGCAAGCCAATACTATTCTGTGCACTGTAGCTATAACTGACCAATTGGTAATTTTGAGGGCTGTTTTGGGCCGAGGCCACAGCTTTGGTAAAGATCACTGTGGGAGGCATTTGGCCTGGGGCCTCATCGACGATTCGGGCATCCGTGGCCTGACGCAATTCATTGCTCATTTGCAGCAGGGTCAATTGTGCCTCTGCTTGAAATTGCACATCCGACGCTGTCAATTGCAGATGATTATCTGCTTGCAGATAGGTGCGCATCCCCATTCCCAGCGTGGCAGCCAAAATAATCACAGAGCTGAGAAGTTCAATCCGAGAGAAGCCAGAAATTGTCATTAACCCTTTTTTCACACAAAGCACTTCCATTCCCATTTTTTTCAGTCTATTTCAAAGTGCCCATCTTCCTCTTTCCCCCTGCCGTGTTAAGCTCTTTCAACGAATCGAAGAAATTCTTTTTCTTTGGGCGTTTATTTTGCTTAACTTTTGGGAATACACAAATCTTAACAAATGACATCCCAGTCAGTCAACATCTCTGCAAAGGTTCTGATTGTTAAACTTAAGTTATTCCCAGAGTAATCTTTGGTTATTTTTTTGAATTCCCTGACATATTTTCGCCCCAGCAGCCGATAGGTTCTTTATCAAAGCGTAGTCGGAGAATTTTTTGGACCATGCAGAAACAGAAAAAATTTCATTTTTCCTTGCTCGGCACCAGCCTTTTGTTGTTCAGTGCCTGTCAGTCAGCAGGGCTGCCTCTGTCTACCCTCCAACCCAAACAAGTCGCTCCGGCTCGGGTTCAGGCCAAATGGGTGCTCAAACAGCAATCGGCCTTTGTGCCCGGTGAAGTGGTCGTGCAATACCGCAGTCTCAAACCCGTTTCGGCGCGCCAACTCTCCCCCATGTCCGGCGTCGCCCGCAATCAAGAATTGATCGTTCAGGGCCAACGTTTTGGCCTGCTGCACTTTAAATCGGCCAGTCAGACCGAAGCTGCCATGGCCGAACTGCGTCAGAGTCCCGAAGTGGCCTCTGTAGCCCTCAATCCCCGTTATACTGCTTTGGCTTTGCCACCGCGTCCGCAGCCACTTCAGCGTTTCTCGGCAGCGAGCCAACCGCTCAACGACGCCCTCTATCCTCTTCAATGGGCCCTGCCCAAAATTGGCGTGCCCCAGGCTTGGCAATTTGTCAAAAACCCCCAAGAATTAATTGTGGCCGTGGTTGACAGTGGCGTGGACTATAACCACCCCGATCTCAAAGGCCAGATTATCAACGGCAAAGACTTTATGGCCGAAGAGGCCACCGGCCCCAACGGTGAAGGCTCTCCCGATGTGGTCGATGACGATCCCCGCGATCAACTCGGCCATGGCACCCATGTGGCCGGCATTATTGCCGCCCTGGCCGACAACCAAATGGGCGTCTCAGGCATTGCGCCGATGGTCAAAGTCCTGAATATCAAAGCCCTCAACCAAGAGGGCTGGGGTTCGGCCTTTGCCATTGCCCAGGGCATTACCTCTGCCGCCGATCAGGGCGCGCGGATTATCAACTTAAGTCTTGGTGGCGGTGAACCCAGCAAACCGATTGAATTGGCAGTGAAATATGCCCAGTCCAAAGGCGCCTTGATTGTGGCTGCCGCAGGCAATTCGTTTACCCACACGGGCTTTCCCGCCAATTTGCCGGGCGTACTGGCAGTGGGGGCCACCGACAGCGAAGACTGGCTGGCCGACTTTACCAATCACGACAAACGCATCGATGTGATGGCCCCAGGTGTGGATATTATGTCGACCACCCCGACTTTTTTGACCAATGCCATGATGCAAAATAAGATTGACCTCTTTTATTCCTCTATGAGTGGCACCTCGATGGCCTGTCCAATGGTTTCTGCCCAGGCTGCCCTGCTTTTGTCGGTCAATCCCAGTTTAAACGCCGATCAACTCAAAGACCTGATTCGCCGCACGGCCCGCCCCGTGGGTGACAGCCGTCTGTTTGGCGCCGGTCGGATTCAAATTGAAGCCTCACTGCAGGCCCTCGTCAATGCTGCTCCTCCCGTTTCCCCGCCTGCCGACCCAGCAGGAGGGGCTGCTGCCATCTCGGCCCAACGGGTGATTCGTCGCTAAGCTTAGGTTATATTCCGCTTAAAATTTGGGAAATGCTTCAGCCGGATGGGAAAGTTTTGGCCTTAGCTGGGCTATAATTTTTACATAAGCAACGGCGTGAAGAGAGAATTGTGAAAATGAAAAAAACCACCCTGAAAACCCTCCAAAAAACCGCATCCCTGCTCAGCGTATTGGCCCTGGCCGCCTGTAGCCGCTATCCTGTCGCCACCTTGTCTGCGCCCGGCCGTGCATTGCCCGTCAATCCCTCTCGCGTCAACAGTGCCAGTGCCCGTCTGCCCCAAACCGTACCTGGCCAAGTGGTGGTCAATTTTAAAACCCGCCCCAGCACCACCCTGATTCAACAATTCTCTCGGGCCCATGGCCTGCGCCTGCTCAAATCCTCCCCGATGGGAGACATGCTCTTCCAGCAAACCACCCAGGTTGCCACAGCCCAAGTCATGGGCCGCCTGAAACAGGATCCGTATATCTCTTATGCCGGCCCCAATCCCATTTACCGCCACAATTTTACCGTCAACGATCCCCGCTCAGCTGAACAAAAAGGCCTGGGCATTATTGGCATGGGCAAAGCCTGGGATATTTCCCTGGGTGACCCCCGTGTGGTGATTGCGGTGATCGACAGCGGTGCCGACCTCGACCACCCCGATCTCAAACCCAATCTCGTTCAAGGGTATAACGTGATCTCCCAAGGTGCGACCCCACCCCAAGATGACAATGGCCACGGCACCCATGCCTCTGGCATTGCCGCTGCTGCGGCAGACAACCGCGAAGGCGTGGCGGGCACCTGCCCCCGCTGTAAGCTGATGCCTGTCAAAGCCCTCGATGCGGAAGGCGCGGGCAATGCCTTTGATGTCGCGATTGGCATCGTCTGGGCCGTCGATCATGGCGCCCAGGTGATCAATATGAGCCTCGGTGGACCGCAGTCTGATCCCACCCTCGAACGCGCTGTGCGTTATGCCTTCTCCCGCAATGTACCCGTGATCGTGGCTGCTGGCAACGAAACCACCAGTGAACTGCGTTATCCCGCCGCCATTGCAGGCGTGATTTCGGTCGGCGCAGTCGATAATAACCGCCAACTTGCCAGCTTCTCCAATTTTGGCTCCTGGGTGACCCTGGTGGCGCCTGGTGTCCAGATTCTCTCCACGATGCCAACCAAATCTGTGTTTATGACCGAAAACGAAGGTTACAATACCCGCTACGACTTTATGGACGGCACCTCGATGGCCGCTCCGATTGTAGCCGGTCTGGTGGGCCTGATGCGCAGCCGTCACCCCAATCTGACCCCTGCCCAGATCAAAAGCCGCCTCGAAGGTACCACCATCGACCTGGGTACACCCGGCTTTGACACCAGCTTCGGTCACGGCATGATCAACGCCCCCCGCGCCCTGCTCTAAAAGCGCCAACTTTCGCCCAAAATCTGCTTAGCGGGATTCCTTTCTGCTTGGGAATTGTGTAAAATAGCGGATTATGAAATACATTGCGCACCTCAAAGACGATGAAATTGTCCGCCGCTACCCCATGGAAAAAGACACCTATTCCATTGGCCGGAGCAAAGACAACGATTTGGTCTTTGACCATCCCAAAGTTTCGCGCAACCACGCCAAGATTTTTAAGCAAAATGGGCAATATGTCATCCAGGATCTGAACTCCACCAATTACGTCTTTGTCAACGGCGTGCGCATCAAACAAAAGCAACTCGAACCCCAAGACAAAATTCAGATTTCCAGCGATATTCACCTGATCTTTGGCGAAGAGACCGGGCCCGATCCCCGCACCAATACCGTCGTGGATTTACACCGCCACTTTATTCACAAAGACGATCTGCTGCGACTGAAAAAGGTCACCCAGTCGATTCTTGCCCTGAACAACCTCGATCAAATTCTGCTCAATATCCTCAAAGAGGGCTTGGGGCTGATTGGCGCAGAGCGGGGCTTTATTGTCATGACCGATGGCAAGGACCAGATCCTCTGGAAATACGCCACCATGTACCGCATCGACAAAGAAAAGGCCGAACAGGGTGAAGGAGATATTTCACATTCGATTCTCAAAGAGGCCCAGGCCCAAAAGCAAACAATTGTGCGCCACAATGGCCATGCCCCCGAAGGTTCTTCGAATCCCGCTGACAGCATGATGTCGCTCAAAATTTATTCGGCCATGTGCGCGCCTTTGCTGTTGCGAGAACGTGTGATTGGCCTGTTTTATGCCGATGCCAAACAATTGATGAATAATTTTACCGAGGTCGATCAATTCCTGTTTGATTACCTCGGTGATCAAGCGGCCATTGCGATTGTCAATGCCAAGCGCTACGCCGATGTACAATCCGAAAACAAACGCCTGCAACAGGAATTGGATGCCATCAATCAGGCCCAAAAATCCCTCGAAGAACGGCACCAGCAATTGCTCAAAAAGACGGGTGCCTTTGAAGCCAGCCCACTGATGGGCAAAGTCGACAAGCTTCCGCCTTCTCCCACGCCGATCAGCCACACCTATTCTTCGGGCGGCGTGGTGCTCAACAGCTTGGGTGAAGTGCTGGTCGTCAGCCAGCAGGGCACCTCTTGGTCGCTGCCCAAAGGCCGGATCGAAGTCGGTGAAGAGCCCGCAGTCACTGCCCAACGCGAAATTTTTGAGGAGTCGGGCATTGCCTATCTGCGCCTGATTCGTCCCCTTAGCTCCTACCAGCGCACAGCCTTGGATGAAAAAGGAGAAGAAGACCTGCACGAAGTCAAAACCATCTATATGTACCTCTACAGCACCGACCAGGCCGAACTCAAGCCCCAAGACCCCGAGAATCCCGAGGCCCGTTGGGTGGCGCTGGAAGAAGTCGAAAAATGGTTGACCCATCCCAAAGACGTCAAATACTTTCAGAGCATTATGCCCGAACTCAAAATCCTGCGTGAGAAAAGCCAAGCTCAGCCAGAGAATCCCTGATGAGCAAATCCGTGCGCAAACGGATCTACATCGCCTATAACGGTGGGACCATTGGCATGAAGCAATCGCCCCAGGGTTATACCCCCGAGCCCGGCTATTTGCAGAGCCTGATGCAGGCCATGCCGATGTTTTACCAGCCTGGCATGCCCGAATTTGAGGTGCATGCGTTTCCTGAATTGCTCGATTCCGCCAATATGCACCCCGATGATTGGCTCAAAATCGCCGAAGACATTGCCGAGCATTACAACGATTACGATGGGTTTATTGTCTTACATGGCACAGATACCATGGCGTATACGGCCTCGGCCCTGCCGTTTATGTTGCAGGGCCTGCGCAAGCCAGTGATCATCACAGGCTCACAGATTCCCCTCTGTGAAATTCGCAACGATGCCCGTGACAATTTGATCACCTCGCTGTTGATTGCCTCGCAATACGCGATCCCTGAAGTTTGCCTCTTCTTTGGGGGCCGCCTGATTCGCGGCTGCCGGGCCGTCAAAGTGGATGCCAAAGGTTTTCAGGCCTTTGCCTCGCCCAATTATCCCCTGCTGGGCCAAGCGGGCATAGATATCGACATCCACTGGTCGGCAATTCGGCCTGTGCCTGTCACGCCGCCCAATTTACATGTGCAGGCTATCAACCAGGCTGTGGTCGGTGCCCTGCGCCTCTTTCCGGGCATATCTGCTCAGGTGCTGGCCAATATGCTGCAGCCGCCTTTGCAGGGGCTCGTGCTCGAAGCCTATGGTTTGGGCAATGGTCCGGCCAAAGACCCGGATTTTCTCAAGGTGCTGGCTGAAGCCACTGAGCGGGGGGTGGTGATTGTGGATGTGACCCAATGTCTCAAAGGTGGGGTGGAGATCGCCAGCTATGCCACAGGCCGGGCCCTGGCTGAGGTTGGGGTGATCAGCGGTGGGGATATGACCGCGGAAGCGGCCCTGGCCAAACTCTATTATCTGCTGACGGTGGGCTATTCCGCCGAGCAGACCCGTGAGCTGATGGGGATCAATTTATGTGGGGAGTTAGGCCAGACGTAAATCTGCCACGATCTTTCCCGATTGCAAGACTTCGGCTTCATGGCTGGGGTCGCGCCAGGGCTCAGCCAAACCCGCTTGGTACCAGTCTTGCATCCCCGGCAATTGGCGTAGGTGCTCCGCATAAGCCTGGGCAAAGGGGCTCAATTGCAGGCCATAACTTTGAATGCGAAAGGCCACCGGGCAGAAAAAGGCGTCCACAGCGTTAAAGCTTGCACCTGTTAAAAAAGGGCCACCCCAACGTGTTAGGCCTTCTGCCCAGAGCGCTTCGAGCCGTTTTAGGTCTTTTTCCAATTCAGGGGGAATACTGCGTAATTCCACCCGCAGACCACAATTCATGCTGCAGATCTGGCGCAGCGCAGCAAAACCCGCGTGCATTTCTGAAGCGGCTGAGCGGGCCCAGGCACGGGCGGCTTTGTTTTCGGGCCAAATACCTGCATGGTTTTCTGCCAGAAATTCGACAATTGCCAAAGACTCCCAAATGACTTCGTTTTCGCTTTGTAGGCAAGGCACCTTGCCGGTGGGAGAAAAGCGCAAAAAGTCAGTCGGTTGCCAGTCTGGTGTAAAAGGCACCAGCACTTCTTCAAAGGGGATCTGCAGTTCACTCAGGAGAATCCAGGGGCGCAAGGACCAGGAGGAGTAGTTTTTGTTGGCGATGAAAAGGGTGTACATGGGGTGTGATCTCCAAGAGGGGATTTGCTTTCAGAGGGGGCTTAAGCAGTATAAAGGGGAATCCTTGAATTTAGGCGGCAGTCAAAGATTTGCATCAGTATTCATGGGTCAGTGGCTCCGGTTGGCGCAAGGCCCTGAAGTTCAGGCCACTCGCTGCGCACATCCATGTGCTTCGCTCGTTAAAAGTCACCCCGCCTTTCGTCATCCTGACACGGCGGGGTTCCTGTTGCCTTCACTTTTCAGGGCCTTGGCCAACGGAAAGACTCCCAACCAGATATTGCGCCGATAGTTTCTACATGGTAAGGTTCAGGTAAAATTTTGAGGATGTATTCATGGGTTTTACTGAAGAGCTGACAAAACTATGTGAAGAGATCAATGAACGCAAACCATTATGCCAAGGGAACGAAGAAGCGACAAAACAGGCATTAATCCTTCCCTTCTTAAATATGTTGGGCTATAACGTTTGGAATCCTTCTGAAGTAATACCTGAATACAAAGCTGGTTTTTCAGCAAACAAAGAAAAAGTAGATTACGCTCTGTTTATCAATAGTAAACCGGCTTGTTTTATTGAAGCAAAAGCCGTTGGCGGTAATTTGGCGAATTATGACGCCCAACTCGCAAAATACTTTAACTCAACCCCTGAAATTAAGGTTGGAATCATTACCGATGGCATTACCTATAAATTCTTTTCTGACTCAAAACAGCCAAATATTATGGATGCAGAGCCCTTTTATGAATTGAATATGCTGGAATTAGATGAACAGGATATCATCATTCTTCAATCGCTCAGAAAAGACAATTTTAATGTAGATACAATTCTGGCTCAAGCAGAAGACCTATATTACCTGAATGGAATCAATCAAAAACTTCGCAGTAATTTCAGTCATCCGAGTGATGACTTTGTAAGGCTTTTGGCACAAGATGTATATCCCAAAAAATTAACAGAAAAAGCGGTAGAGCGTCTTCGTCCATTGGTCAAAGAAGCTCTTTCACAAACCCTTGTAGACATGGTTTCAAAAGGTCTCACTCAAGGGATTAGCAACCATATTGAATCATCTGAATCACAAGCTGAAAAATTAGAAGAAGAGAAATCGTCTCGTTCTGTTGAAACAACGCAATCAGAATTAGATGCGTATCATGCCATTCTTGCAATTATTGAAAAAGACTATGGCGCTGGACATGGAGTAAACCATAAAGATACGATGAATTATTTTGGAATTCAAGTAGAAAAAGTAACCCGCTGGTTTTGCCGACTGCACTTCAATAACCAACGCCGCAAGTTCATTTTGTTTAGACTGCCTGAAAACAAAGCGAAAGAAGCGGCAGGTAGTTTGGACATTCAACCTCATTCCGAAGGCTGGACTGTCACTTACGAAAAGTTGGAGGATATTCAAAAAATGCACCAACTAATTGTTGCAGCTTATCAAGCTCAAATTATACCTACGGTTGAAACTTAACCATACATATGAATAGGTAAACCTGTCTGTCGTTGGCTAAAGGAGTGTCTTTGCGCGCGACTGAGCCAGGAGGGTCAGCCGAAGGAGCGCGCACGACCGCAGCCCCCACACGACGTGGGGGCGAAGGCTCACTCCGTGCCAACGACAGACACGGTAGCCACTCATCGGACCCAAAAGTCCAAAATCAACATCACTGGCAGTCGCAGATCTTTTTGCGCTAAGCTAAAGAACAGCCTATTCAAGCAGAAAGCCACCCCCACAGATGATTTCCCGGCCTTGGTTTTATCTTTGTTTTTCAGCCCCAGCCCTGATTACGACAGTGCTTATCTTTGCCGTGGAATATGGCATCGCCCGTTTTTTTCACGATCCGGTCATCCGCTTTTTTGGGGGCGATGTTCTGGTGATGGTTCTGATGTACGCCTGTGTGCGGATCTTTCTGCAAGCTTCAGCCCAATGGTTGAGCCTGGCCCTGTTGGTTTTTGCCTGTATGGTTGAAATGGGACAGTATTTTCACTTGGCCACAAGGCTGGGACTGGCTCAAAACTCATGGGGGGAAATCATCTTGGGTGCAACCTTTGATTGGAAAGATCTGCTGGCCTATCTCATTGGCACAGGGCTCAATCTCTGGATTACGCCTTATTTACACCCCCAATGGGGCATCCGCAACAAACCGCCCACAGCTGAGCATCTATTATTGGAATTTCAAGGTCAGCCCTTTTGGTTCCTTCCCCATCCAGATTCACCCTGTCAAGGAAAACTTGAACTCAATTACTGCCAAAGAAAAGCCCTGCTGGCTCTCGAAAACGCAGAATCCGAGTTTAAGTATCTCGACGCGAAGGGATATCGCCTGCCGATGGACGAATGTCTGGCGCGCTCTCCCTGGCGCAAAGCGGAGGGAAAACAGCAATTGCTCTCCCGCTACCTCAACCTGGATAATGGTGAATTTTGGTTCAATCTGGAAAAGTGACCCGATTAAACCCCAGCCAGCTTGCCAATCAACTCCACGGAGCCAAACAGCTAATCTGCATATTCCTATTTTTGCGATAAACCTGAAAATCTCGATCCAGTGTAAAAATCTGTGCGTCGGGGTTTAACTCTGCCATTCTAACCAAGCAACCGTCAGCCAAAGACATGGGCACATTCTTATACGCTTTGGTTAAAGCCTGGACACAGGCTTTTTCTTTGCTTAAATCAAATGCTAATTTTAATAGGCCCCGATTTAACAGATCCCACAGGGCATCTTCACCGGCATGTGTTCTTTTAAGCAGAAAAAAAGCTTCTGTCAAAACAGAATCACACGTCAACAAAGATCCATCAAACCCGTTTAAAGCGCGCACACACCAATCATGCTCCTTTTCATTGCGGTTAAGCAGAGCCACCAAAGGGCCCGTATCCGCAATCAGCGCTCTCATTTGCCAAACCCATTCAAGTGTTCAAGGTTAGTTGCTAAATCAGCGGGTGCGTCATCAACAATACCAATCAGATCTTGGGCCTGTTCTAAAAATGAGCCCTTGACTGTCGGTGTTATTTTAATTGTGCTGTCTAAAGACTTTCGGCTGTTCAAAAAATAGATAAAGTCAATCACTTCCACTTGTTTCTCTGGTGGTAGTGCATCAAAATCTTGAAGCCAAGGTTTATCTTGAAACATGGGATATCACCTCTGGGTCAATTATAACCTGTGGTCAAATATCTTACCAGCCAGTGAAATCACTCAATTTCAAACCCCAGCCAGCTTGGGCAATAGCACTTCGAACTCAGAGCGAAATTTGGTCAAATAGCTGCGGGTGGGCATGGTGGCTGCCGCTGCCAAGGGGCAAACTGTGCGGCCTTCCATCTGGTTGGCGATGTCGAGGATTTTTTCGACATCGTCGGGGGTACCTTGACCTTTGAGTAGCTTTTTCATGGTGCGGTGTAGCCAGCCGGTGCCTTCGCGGCAGGGGCTGCACTGGCCACAGGATTCGTGGGCATAAAAATGCAGCAGATTGGTGATCACTTCGACCATGCTGGTATCTTCGTCCATCACAATAATCCCGGCAGAGCCAAACATCGTGCCGGCTGCGGCCAGGGCCTCGTAGTCCATGGTAATGGTTTCACATTCAGTGGGGGTCAAAACAGGGGTCGAAGAACCACCTGGAATCACGGCTTTGAGCTTTTTGTCGCCGCGCACGCCACCGCCATTTTCGTTGATCAGGGTCATCAGGGGTATGCCGAGTTCTTCTTCGTAGACCCCCGGTTTGTTGACATGGCCACTGATGCTGAACAGGCGCGTGCCAGGGCTTTTTTCGGTGCCCAGAGCAGCATAAGCCGCGCCGCCATTGGCCAAAATCCAGGGCACATTGGCAATGGTTTCAACGTTGTTGATAATCGTGGGGCAGCCAAACAGGCCAGAGACAGCTGGGAAAGGCGGCTTGAGACGGGGATAGCCGCGTTTGCCTTCGAGCGATTCCAGCAGTGCGGTCTCTTCGCCGCAGATATACGCACCCGCACCGCGGTGCACAACAATATCCAATTTATAATCCGTGCCCAGACATTTTTCGCCGATCACGCCTTTGGCATAGGCCTCTTCGACGGCTTGGGAGAGATGCACTTCGGGCAGGTGAAATTCACCGCGAATATACACGAAGGCCTGATGCACGCCCAAAGCATAGCTGGCGATCAAGATGCCTTCGATTAACATGTGGGGATCCCATTCCAGAATCGCCCGGTCTTTGAAGGTGCCAGGTTCACTTTCGTCGGCATTGACGGTGAGATAGCGGGGCACCCCTTCGGGTTTGGCCAAGAAGCTCCACTTCATACCTGCGGGAAAGCCCGCGCCGCCACGACCGCGCAAACCAGAGGCTTTGACCTCAGCGGTGACTTCATCGGGCTGTTTTTCAGCCAGAACCTTTTTGGCGGTTTCGTAACCCCCATGGCCGATGTAATAGTCGTAGGTCCAGGCCTGATCTATGCCAAAATAATTGCTGAGAATTTTAACTTTGGGGGCCATGGGCAGCGCCTTCTTTTTTCAGGGTGTCGAGCAGGGCATCGATTTTTTCGGGGGTCAGATTTTCGTGAAAGCTGCGGTTGACCTGGCACATGGGGCCCGTGCCACAGGAGGCCAAACACTCCACACGGGTCAGGGTAAAGAGCTGGTCTTCGGTGGT